>JAFECZ010000513.1 GCA_018241905.1 Pseudomonadota bacterium | reverse complement strand
GCCTTTGCGCAGCTCGAGGTGGTGTGGCTGGCCACCAGTGCCGGCGAGGACCAGGTTCTGCTGCTCACGAGAGAAAATCTCGCCTAGCGCCCTGGGCCGCGCCCAGCTCCCTTGGCCGGCTTCCAGCCGGCCCGTGAAATCGAATACAAGCGCTCGGCCTTGCGTGGCCCGGCGGACCCATTGACATGATCACCCTCAAGAACGTCGTCCTGCGCCGCAGCAGCAAAGTCCTGCTGGATGGCGCCAGCGTCACCATCAATCCCGGCGAAAAGGTCGGCCTGGTGGGGCGCAACGGCGCCGGCAAGTCCACCCTGTTCGCCCTGTTCAACGGCTCGCTGCACGAGGACGGCGGCGACTTCTCCATGCCCAGGCAGTGGCGGCTGGCCCAGGTGGCGCAGAACATGCCCGAGACGGAAGAAACGGCCACGGATTTCGTGGTGGGCGGCGACACCCGCCTGGCCGAGATTCGACAGGCTTTGGCAGACCTGGAACACAAGCACGCCGAAGCCCCCGACGATCACGACATCGGCATGGAGCTGGCCCATGCCTACACCGAGTTGGCCGACGCGGGAGAGCACGACGCCGTGCCGCGCGCGCAGGCCCTGATCCTGGGCCTGGGCTTCAAGGTGCACGAGCTGGACCAGCCGGTGAACAGCTTCTCCGGCGGCTGGCGCATGCGCCTGCAGCTGGCGCGCGCCCTGATGTGCCCGAGCGACTTGCTGCTGCTGGACGAGCCCACCAACCACCTGGACCTGGACGCCCTGGTCTGGCTGGAAAGCTGGCTGCAGCGCTATGCCGGCACCATGATCGTGATCAGCCACGACCGCGAATTCCTCGACGCGGTGACCGACGTCACCCTGCACATCGAGCAGGCGGGCCTGAACCGCTACGGCGGCAACTACAGCAAGTTCGAGGAAATGCGCGCGCTGCAGATGGAGCAGCAGCAGCAGGCCTACGCCAAGCAGCAGGACAAGATCGCCCACCTGCAGAAGTTCATCGACCGCTTCAAGGCCAAGGCCAGCAAGGCCAAGCAGGCGCAAAGCCGCGTCAAGGCCCTGGAGCGCATGGAAAAGGTGGCGCCGCTGCTGGCCGAGGCAGACTTCAGCTTCGAGTTCAAGGAGCCGGACAACATCCCCAACCCGATGCTGTCGATCAGCGATGCGGCCTTCGGCTACGTGCAAGAGGACGAGCCCGCCAAGGTCATCCTCACCGGCGTGAACCGCTCGGTGCTGGCGGGCCAGCGCATCGGCATCCTGGGCGCCAACGGCCAGGGCAAGTCGACCCTGGTCAAGACCATCGCCCGCGAGATGGGCGCCCTGGCCGGCACGGTGACCGAGGGCAAGGGCCTGAACATCGGCTACTTCGCCCAGCAGGAACTGGACGTTCTGCACCCGGCCAGCAGCCCGCTGGAGCACATGGTGCGCCTGGCGCGCGACCTGGGCGCCAGCAGCCGCGAGCGCAGCACCGAGCAAGACCTGCGCGGCTTCCTGGGCAGCTTCAATTTCAGCGGCGACATGGTCAAGCAGCCGGTGGGCACCATGAGCGGCGGCGAAAAGGCCCGCCTGGTGCTGGCCATGATGGTCTGGCAGCGCCCCAACCTGCTGCTGCTGGACGAGCCGACCAACCACCTGGACCTGGCCACCCGCGAGGCCCTGGCCGTGGCCCTGAACGAGTTCGAAGGCACCCTGATGCTGGTCAGCCACGACCGGGCGCTGCTGCGCTCGGTGTGCGACGAGTTCTGGCTGGTGGGCCGCGGCAAGGTCACCGATTTCGACGGCGACCTGGACGACTACCAGCGCTATCTGCTCGACGAAGCCAAGCGCCAGCGCGAACTGGCCAAGGAAGCCGGCCGCGCGACCGCAACCGCAACCGCAAGCGCAACTGCAACGGCGGCTGCCGCCGCGCCGGCCCCCGAGGCGCAGGCGCCGGCGCCCGCACCGGCCCCTGCCCCCGCCGTGTCCTCGCGCGAACAGCGCCAGCTGGACGCCCAGGAACGCCAGCAGCGCCAGGAGCGGCAAAAGCCCATCAAGCGCGAGTTGGCCAAGGCCGAGGCGCGCATGGCGGCGGCCGGCACCGAGCGCGAGCAGATCGAGGCGCGCCTGGCCCAGCCCTTGCCCCCGGCCGAAATTGCCGAAGCCGGCAAGCGGCTGAAGGCCCTCAACGAAGAAATCGAGGGCCTGGAGGAACTTTGGCTGAAATTGACTGACGAACTGGAAGCAACGGGCGCTTGATCCGACTGGTAAATCACTACCATCAAGTCGCACTTTCGGCCAGCCGGCCGAACAGGGAATTCCAGCGCAATACGATCTGACGTTGCAGACATGCAACGCATTTCGTTGCAGCTTCACTCTTGCAAGTGAAGCACTGTATGTAACTGTATAAAGCTCACATATTCGAGAGATTCAAATGGCCACCGACGGTACCAAACGCGGGTTTGCGTCGTCCCCCAACGCATCAGCCAAAAGCTACGCAGGAGGATCGCAATGAATGAAGCGGACATTGCAGCGTCGATAGAACGGCTCATGACGCGGGTCGACTATTACCTGCACTGTGAACTCGACGAGGAATACGACCACGATCGTCCGGATTCGGCCCGCAGGCAGCTCGAGGTCGCCTTGCGCCAGGAACTGCTCCGCGCAAGCGCCATCGGCCTCATGACCACCGCCGTGAATACCGCCTCGGGCCACGAGTCGGGCGACGGCAAGAGCCTGGCCTGAAGCCTTCTCCGCGGCGCACGCACCTGCGAGTTCACACAATACCTACAACGGCACAGGGGCCGGCAGCATCTGCCGGCCCCTTGCTTTTTGGGCGGCGCAGCGCCAACTACGGCCAACCAGCGGAGAATCCAGAGCCATGACCAACACCACCGAAACCTCCATCCTCGCCGGCGGCTGCTTCTGGGGCATGCAGGAACTGCTGCGCCACCACCCCGGCGTCGTCAGCACCCGCGTGGGCTACAGCGGCGGCGACGTGGCCAACGCCACCTACCGCAACCACGGCAGCCATGCCGAGGCAGTGGAGATCGTGTTCGATCCGGAAAAGCTCAGCTTCAGGCAACTGCTGGAGTTCTTCTTCCAGATCCACGATCCAACCACGGCAGACCGCCAGGGCAACGACCGCGGCGCCTCGTACCGCTCGGGCATCTACTACACCAGCGAAGCGCAGCGCAACGTGGCGCTGGACACCATCGAGGACGTCAACGCCTCGGGCCTGTGGCCGGGCAAGGTGGTGACCGAGGTGAAGCCCGCCGGCCCCTTCTGGGACGCCGAGCCCGAGCACCAGGACTACCTGCAGCGCTACCCCGAGGGCTACACCTGCCACTGGGTGCGACCCGGCTGGAAGCTGCCCAGGCGCAGCAGCGAGAAAGCGGCCTGAGCGCCACCGCCACGCGCGGCCGGGCGGTGACGGCCCTCGTCAGCCCAGCTTGCGAATGCGCACCGCCCAGTCGGCCACGCCGCGCGCAATGTCGGCGTAGGCCGTCTCGAAGGCCGCGCGCGGCTGCCTGAAGGGGTCGGCGATGTCGTCTGCACCCAAGCGAAACGCCTTGCCGCGCACCAGCGGGTAGCGGCGCTCGAGTTCTTCGCGGTGGCGCTGTTCCATCACCAGGATGAGGTCCGCCTGCTGGCACATGTCGCTGTTGACCTGGCGGGCCCGGTGTGCACCCAAGTCCATGCCCTGCTCGGCCGCCAAGGCGATCGAAAT
>JAFECZ010000512.1 GCA_018241905.1 Pseudomonadota bacterium | reverse complement strand
CTCTGGGCCAGCGCGGTCTGAACATCATGGAGTTCTGCAAGGCGTTCAATGCGCAGACGCAGAGCTACGAGCCGGGTCTGGCACTGCCGGTGGTCATCACCGCTTTTGCCGACAAGAGCTTCACCTTCATCATCAAGTCGCCCCCGGCTGGCGTGCTGATCAAGAAGGCCATCAAGCTGGACAAGGGCTCGGCCCGTCCTCACACCGACAAGGTCGGCAAGATCACGCGCGCTCAGCTCGAAGAGATCGCCAAGACCAAGATGAAGGACCTGACGGCTGCCGACATGGACGCCGCGGTTCGCACCATCGCCGGTACCGCCCGTTCGATGGGCGTGAATGTGGAGGGCGTGTAAATGGCCAAGATCACCAAGAAGCAAAAGGCGCTGGCCGGCAAGGTCGACAGCACCAAGCTGTACGCCCTGGCTGACGCCCTGGGCATCGTCAAGGAAGCCGCCACCGCCAAGTTCGACGAATCGATCGACGTGGCCGTGCAGTTGGGCATCGACGCCAAGAAGTCCGACCAGGTCGTGCGTGGCGCCGTCGTGCTGCCCAACGGCACCGGCAAGACCAAGCGCGTGGCCGTGTTCGCCCAAGGCGCCAAGGCTGAAGAAGCCAAGGCCGCCGGCGCCGACATCGTCGGCATGGACGACCTGGCTGCCATGGTCAAGGCGGGCGACATGCCCTTCGACGTCGTGATCGCTGCCCCCGACGCCATGCGCGTCGTCGGTACGCTGGGCCAGATCCTGGGTCCGCGCGGCCTGATGCCGAACCCCAAGGTCGGCACCGTGACGCCCGACGTGGCCACCGCCGTGAAGAACGCCAAGGCTGGCCAGGTCCAGTTCCGCGTCGACAAGGCCGGTATCGTGCACGGCACCATCGGCCGTCGTTCGTTCGACACCGAGAAGCTGCAAGGCAACCTGGCTGCGCTGATCGACGCACTGGTCAAGGCCAAGCCGGCCTCGAGCAAGGGCGTGTACCTGCGCAAGGTGGCCGTGTCCTCGACGATGGGCGTTGGCGTTCGCGTCGACACCCAGTCGATCGCACAGGCCTGAGTTGAAGAAATGCACCGCACCTGAAAAGGGGCGGTGATGTGGTGGGTCGTCGCGGCAAGCTACGCGCGACGGGCCATCCAAGACCGCTGGCGTGCGGCATCCCCTCGGGGAGCGCACTTAATCGTCACTCGGCGGCCAGCGCAGATGGCGCCCACTGCCAAGAAGTCTTTTTGGATTTCGATAAACAGTTGGTCGCTGCACTAGAGGCGCGTTCGAAAGGCCCTCCGGCCCGAGAACGCAATTTAAGGAGTAGACCTTGAGTCTGAATCGCAGTGAGAAAGAAGCGGTCATTTCCGAAGTGACCGGCCTCGCCGCAAAAGCTCAAACGCTCGTGATGGCGGAATACCGTGGCATCACGGTGGCTGACATGACCCGTCTGCGCAACCAAGCCCGCGCGCAAGGCGTGAGCCTGAGTGTTCTGAAGAACACCCTGGCCCGCCGTGCAGTGGCTGGCAGCGCATTCGAAGTCGTCGGCGACCAGATGACCGGCCCGCTGATCTATGGCTTCTCCGAAGACGCCGTGGCTGCCGCGAAAGTGGTGGCTGACTTCGCCAAGACCAACGACAAGTTGGTCATTCGCGGCGGCGCATTCGGTGGCAAGGCCCTGGACGTCGAAGGCGTGAAGCAACTGGCCAACATCCCTTCCAAGGAAGTGCTGCTGGCGCAACTGCTGGGCTTGATGCAGTCCCCCATTTCCCGCACCGCCCGCGTTCTCGCGGCACTGGCGGAAAAGCGTGGTGGCGGCGAAGCACAAGAGGCCGCACCGGCCGAAGCCCAAGCCGCTTGAGCTTGAGTTTAGAAATTTCATCCCAATTGTTAGGAATCCAAAATGGCATTCGATAAAGACGCATTTCTGACCGCGCTGGACAGCATGACGGTCCTGGAACTCAATGACCTGGTCAAGGCCATTGAAGAGAAGTTCGGCGTGAGCGCCGCTGCTATGGCCGCTCCGGCCGCCGCTGGTGGCGCCGCCGCCCCGGCCGCTGAAGAGAAGACCGAGTTCAACGTCATGCTGATGGAAGCTGGCTCGAACAAGGTCGGCGCCATCAAGGCCGTGCGTGAAATCACCGGCCTGGGCCTCAAGGAAGCCAAGGACCTGGTGGAAGCCGCTCCCAAGGCCGTCAAGGAAGGCCTGTCGAAGGCTGACGCTGAAGCCGCCAAGAAGAAGCTGGAAGAAGCCGGCGCCAAGGTCGAACTGAAGTAATTCAGCTTGTCCGCCAGGGCTGGAGGTGCCGAAAAGGCCCTCCAGCCTTTGCCGCTTTCAGAGCGCACCTAAAAGTCGGCGACTTGATGCCGACTTTCCGCCGACCTTCCAGGTCGACGGAATGTCAAATCAAGACGACTTTTAAGTGTCTTCTGATCCCGACTGCAGAAGCACCCTTGGTTCGGGTGGCGTGCAACGCGCCACCGTCCGCCATCGGCTGGTAGTGGCCAGCCGCCAAGCAGCAGCGCGCGAGCGCTGATGACAAGTCGCGCTAGACCTCAAGCCCGGAGCTCTCATGGCCCAAACGTCCACGTACAGTTACACCGAACGCAAGCGCATCCGAAAAAGTTTCGGCAGCCGCGACAGCGTCGTTGAAATCCCCTACCTGCTGCAGATGCAGAAGGACGCGTACACCGCGTTCCTGCAAGCAGGCGTCGCCCCCCAGAAACGTACCGTCGAAGGCCTGCAGGCCGCGTTCGACGCCGCCTTCCCGATCGTCTCCCACAACGGTTTCGTGGAGATGAAGTTCCTCGAGTACAACCTGGCCAAGCCGGCCTTCGATGTGCGCGAGTGCCAGACCCGTGGCCTGACCTTCGCCTCGGCGGTGCGCGCCAAGGTGCAGCTCATCATCTATGACCGCGAGTCTTCCACGCCCCAGTCCAAGGTGGTCAAGGAAGTGAAGGAGCAAGAGGTCTACATGGGCGAAGTGCCGCTCATGACGGACAAGGGCTCGTTCATCATCAACGGTACCGAGCGCGTCATCGTGTCGCAGCTGCACCGTTCGCCTGGCGTGTTCTTCGAGCACGACAAGGGCAAGACGCACAGCTCGGGCAAGCTTCTGTTCTCGGCCCGCGTCATTCCTTACCGCGGCTCGTGGCTCGATTTCGAGTTCGACCCGAAGGACATGCTGTACTTCCGCGTCGACCGCCGCCGCAAGATGCCGGTCACGATCCTGCTCAAGGCCATCGGCCTGAACCCGGAATCGATCCTGGCGAACTTCTTCGTCAACGACAACTTCCGCCTGATGGACAGCGGCGCGCAGCTGGAGCTGGTCTCCGAGCGCCTGCGCGGCGAAGTTGCGCGCTTCGACATCACCGACAAGGCCGGCAAGGTCGTGGTCGCCAAGGACAAGCGCGTCACGGCCCGCCACACCCGCGAGCTGGAGCAGTCGGGCACCACGCACATCAGCGTGCCGGAAGACTTCCTGGTGGGCCGCGTGCTGGCCCGCAACATCGTCGATCCCGATTCGGGCGAAATCCTGGCCAAGGCCAACGACGAGCTGACCGAAGCGCTGCTCAAGAAGCTGCGCGCCGCCGGCGTGCACGACATCCAGTGCATCTACACGAATGAACTGGACCAGGGCGCGTACATCTCGCAGACCCTGCGCATCGACGAAACGGTGGACGAGTTCGCCGCCCGCGTGGCCATCTACCGCATGATGCGCCCCGGCGAGCCGCCGACGGA
>JAFECZ010000511.1 GCA_018241905.1 Pseudomonadota bacterium | reverse complement strand
AGAAGCTCACGCAGGACATGGCGGATGCGGCCTGGGCCATCATCGAGGAAGTCGAGGCCATGGGCGGCATGACCCGCGCGGTCGATTCCGGCTGGGCCAAGCTCAAGATCGAGGCGGCCGCTGCCGAGAAGCAGGCGCGCATCGACTCGGGCAAGGACGTGATCGTGGGCGTCAACAAGTACAAGCTCGGCAAGGAAGACGCCGTCGAAATTCTGGAGGTGGACAACGTCAAGGTGCGCGAGCAGCAGGTGGCACGCCTTGCCAAGATCCGCGCGGGGCGCGACAGTGCCAAGGTGCAGGCCGCGCTGGACGCCCTGACGCAGGCCGCCGAGTCGGGCCAGGGCAACCTGCTCGAGCTGAGCATTCAGGCGGTGCGCCTGCGCGCCACGGTGGGCGAGGTGTCCGACGCACTGGAGAAGGTTTTCGGGCGCCATCGCGCCGACACGCAAAAGGTGACGGGTGTGTACGCAGCTGCCTATGACTCGGCCGAGGGCTGGGAAAAACTCAAGAGCGAGATCGACACGTTTGCGGCCGAGCAAGGCCGCCGTCCGCGCGTGATGATCTCCAAGCTGGGCCAGGACGGCCACGACCGCGGCGCCAAGGTGGTGGCCACGGCCTTCGCCGACCTGGGCTTCGACGTGGACATGGGGCCGCTGTTCCAGACGCCGGAGGAGTGCGCGCGCCAGGCCATCGAGAACGACGTGCACGCGGTGGGCGTCTCCACGCTGGCCGCGGGCCACAAGACGCTGGTGCCGGCCATCATCAGCGAGCTGAAGAAGCAGGGCGCCGACGACATCATCGTCTTCGTGGGCGGCGTGATTCCGCGCCAGGACTACGACTTCCTGTACGAGGCGGGCGTCAAGGGCATCTACGGCCCGGGCACGCCCATTCCCGCCAGCGCCAAGGACGTGCTGGAGCAGATCCGCGCGGCGACCAGCGCCTGAGAAGACAAAGTGGCCGATCTCACATCACGCTTGTCGCTTCAGCCGGTTGCGGAGGATGACTTCGAAGCCATGCTGGCCCTGCACACCGATGCCATGAAGCCGAGCCTGGAGCGGGTCGGCCGCTTCAGCCACCAGGGGTCGCGCGAGCGGCTTGCGGCAGACTTCGCGGTGCAGCACATGCACCACATCGTGTTCGATGGGGACAAGCGCATCGGCTTCATCTCGCTCAAGCCCGAGGGCAGCGACGCGCTGCGGCTCGATCACCTGTACCTGCGCACCGGCTGCCAGGGCCTGGGCATTGGCGAATGGGCACTGAACTGGGTGAAGGCGCAGGCGCGTGCGCAGGGCAAGGACGTGCTGGTGACGACGCTGTCGGAAAGTGATTCCAACCGCTTCTACCAGCGCCACGGCTTCGAGAAGATCGGCGCCGACGACGTGGACGTGCACTACCGTTGGCGCGTGAGCGCGGAGGACGCGTGCTGAGCCCCATCGCCGTGCTGGAACGGAGCATCGAGGCCGGCGATGGCATGGCCCAGCGCCGCGCCATCGCCAAGTCCATCACGCTGCTGGAGTCGACCCGCGCCGATCATCGCGCGCAGGGCGACGAGCTGCTCACTGCGCTGCTGCCGCGCACGGGCAAGTCCTTCCGGCTCGGCATCTCCGGTGTGCCCGGCGTGGGCAAGTCGACATTCATCGAGGCGCTGGGGCTGCACCTGATCGAGCAGGGGCACCGGGTGGCAGTGCTCACCATCGACCCGTCTTCCACCGTGTCGGGCGGCTCCATCCTGGGCGACAAGACGCGCATGGAGCGCTTGTCGGTACACGAGCGCGCCTATATCCGCCCCAGCCCCTCCAGCGGCACGCTGGGCGGCGTGGCCGAGAAGACGCGCGAGGCCATGCTGGTGTGCGAGGCCGCGGGCTACGACGTGGTCATCGTCGAGACCGTGGGCGTGGGGCAGTCGGAAACGGCCGTTTCCGGCATGACCGACATGTTCGTGCTGCTGCAACTGCCCAATGCCGGCGACGACCTGCAGGCCATCAAGAAGGGCGTGATGGAGCTGGCCGACCTGGTGGCCATCAACAAGGCCGACCTCGATCCGGATGCCGCTACCCGTGCGCGGGCGCAGATCACTTCCGCGCTGCGACTGTTCGGCCACCACGGCAACCCCGACCACGCCGCGGCCACGCACGACGCGGCCACCGGCGCCGAACTGGCGCAGTGGATGCCGCAGGTGCTGCAGCTCAGCGCGTTGACGGGCACGGGGGTCGACGACTTCTGGCGCACCGTCTCGCGCTTCAGGACCATCCAGGCCGCCAACGGCCGGCTGGCGCTGCGCCGCGAAAAGCAGTCGCTGGCCTGGATGTGGGAGCGCATCGACGCGGGCCTCAAGCAGGCCTTCAAGCAGCATCCGCAAGTGCGCGGCATGCTGCCTCAACTTTCCCAGCAGGTGGCCGATGGCCGCTTGCCTGCATCGACGGCCGCGCGCAACCTGCTGGCGGCTGCTGCGAGCGGCGCATAGATTCCGCTGCTGCCACACACACCCACACAAACAAGACTTCAACGTTTTCCTTTTCGAAAGACATCATGCAAGACCTCATCGACGAACTCGAAAAACGTCGCGACCAGGCCCGCCTGGGTGGCGGCCAGAAGCGCATCGACGCGCAGCACGCCAAGGGCAAGCTCACCGCGCGCGAACGCATCGAGCTGCTGCTGGACGACGGCACCTTCGAGGAATGGGACATGTTCGTCGAGCATCGCTGCACCGACTTCGGCATGGCCGACAACAAGATCCCCGGCGACGGCGTGGTCACCGGCTACGGCATGATCAACGGCCGCCTTGTGTTCGTGTTCAGCCAGGACTTCACGGTGTTCGGCGGCGCGCTGTCCGAGGCGCATGCCGAGAAGATATGCAAGGTGATGGACCAGGCCATGAAGGTCGGCGCCCCCGTCATCGGCCTGAACGATTCGGGCGGCGCCCGCATCCAGGAGGGCGTTGCCTCGCTGGGCGGCTATGCCGACGTGTTCCAGAAGAACGTGCTGGCCTCGGGCGTGGTGCCGCAGATCAGCATGATCATGGGCCCTTGCGCTGGCGGCGCGGTGTATTCGCCCGCCATGACCGACTTCATCTTCATGGTGCGCGACAGCTCCTACATGTTCGTCACCGGGCCCGAGGTGGTGAAGACCGTCACGCATGAAGAAGTCACGGCCGAAGAGCTGGGCGGCGCGTCCACCCACACCACCAAGAGCGGCGTGGCCGACATGGCCTTCGAGAACGACGTCGAGGCGCTGATGATGCTGCGGCGCCTGTACAACTACCTGCCGCTGAACAACCGCGAGAAGCCGCCGGTGCGCCCCAGCGGCGACCCGGCCGATCGCGCCGAGATGTCGCTCGATACGCTCGTGCCCGACAACCCGAACAAGCCCTACGACATGAAGGAGCTGATCACCAAGGTGGTCGACGACGGCGACTTCTTCGAGCTGCAGCCCGACTACGCCAAGAACATCGTCATCGGCTTCGCCCGCATGGAAGGCCAGACGGTGGGCATCGTGGCCAACCAGCCGCTGGTGCTGGCCGGCTGCCTGGACATCAAGAGCTCCATCAAGGCGGCGCGCTTCGTGCGCTTTTGCGATGCCTTCAACATCCCGGTGGTCACCTTCGTGGACGTGCCCGGCTTCATGCCCGGCACCAGCCAGGAATACGGCGGCATCATCAAGCACGGCGCCAAGCTGCTCTACGCGTACGCCGAGTGCACCGTGCCCAAGATCACCGTCATCACGCGCAAGG
>JAFECZ010000510.1 GCA_018241905.1 Pseudomonadota bacterium | reverse complement strand
AGATTGGCACCTGCCTTGCCGCTGAGCGTGCTGACGGACGCGTGCAGCGAGGTGCCGGCCGCGCGCGCCGCGTCTTGCAGCTGCTCCAGCGTGCGTGGGCCGATGCCGCGCGGCGGGAAGTTGACCACGCGCAGGAAGCTCGTGTCGTCGTCCTTGTTTTCCAGGAGGCGCAAGTAGGCCAGCGCGTGCTTGATTTCGGCCCGCTCGAAGAAACGCAAGCCGCCATACACGCGGTAGGGCACGCCGGCATTGAACAGCGCGGTTTCCAGCACGCGGCTTTGCGCATTGCTGCGGTAGAGCACGGCCATTTCCTTGCGCTCGAAATCGTCGCGCACCAGCTGGCGCATTTCTTCGACCACCCATTGCGCCTCGGCGAAATCGGTGGGCGCCTCGTACACGCGCACCGGCTCGCCGGGGCCCTGGTCGGTGCGCAGGTTCTTTCCCAGGCGCTGGCTGTTGTGGCTGATGAGCTGGTTGGCCGAATCGAGGATGTTGCTGAAGCTGCGGTAGTTCTGCTCGAGCTTGATCTGGTGCTGCACGTCGAACTCGCGCACGAAGTCGGCCATGTTGCCCACCCGCGCGCCGCGAAAGGCGTAGATGCTCTGGTCGTCGTCGCCCACGGCCAGCACGCTGTTGTCGCCCGACACGAAGCGGCCTTCGACCGTGTTGCCCGCCAGCATCTTGATCCAGGCGTACTGCAGGCGGTTGGTGTCCTGGAACTCGTCGATCAGGATGTGGCGAAAGCGCCGCTGGTAATGCTCGCGCACCGTATCGTTGTCTCGCAGAAGCTCGTAGCTTCGCAGCATGAGCTCGCCGAAGTCGACCACGCCCTCGCGCTGGCACTGCTCTTCGTAGAGCTGGTAGATCTCGATCTTCTTGCGGTCATCGCTGCTGCGCGCCTCGATGTCGCGCGGGCGCAGCCCGTCTTCCTTGGCACCGGCGATGAACCACTGGGTCTGCTTGGCAGGAAAGCGCTCCTCGTCGACGTTGAACTGCTTCATCAGGCGCTTGATGGCCGAGAGCTGGTCCTGGGTGTCCAGGATCTGGAAGGTGGACGGCAGGCCGGCCAGCTTCCAGTGCGCGCGCAGCAGGCGATTGCACAGGCCGTGGAAGGTGCCGATCCACATGCCGCGCACATTCACCGGCAGCATGGCCGACAGGCGCGTCAGCATTTCCTTGGCCGCCTTGTTGGTGAAGGTGACGGCCAGGATGCCGCCGGGCGAGACCTGGCCGGTCTGCAAAAGCCATGCAATGCGCGTGGTCAACACGCGGGTCTTGCCGGAGCCTGCGCCGGCAAGGATCAGCGCATGCCCCTGGGGCAGCGTCACGGCGGCACGCTGCTCGGCGTTCAGGTGTTGGAGCAGCGGGGATTGGGCGGCGGCCGCCTCGAAGTCAGTCAGCATCTACGGATTGTAGAAAGCGCCGCGTATGGCCTCCATACGAATTCCCATGTCGGCGCCAGACGGGCCGATGGCGTAGAATCAGTCACCGGGCCCAAGTTTCTTGCGCCCGGTTTTTTGTGGCCGAGCCCCGCGAAACTTCGCACCAGGGACCCACAAAAACCCGGCCGGACCAAGCGCTCATTCGTTCCTTCAACGATTTCTCCGGCCGCCGCCGGGCCGCCCCAAGGCGGCTCGGGCCACCCCCTCGGGGGGTGGCGAAGCACACGCAGTGGCAAGCCGGGGGGCCATATTTATTGGAGCCTGGTTCATGCAAATCTTCGACTACGACAACATCCTTCTTCTTCCGCGCAAATGCCGCGTGGAAAGCCGTTCCGAGTGCGACGCAAGCGTCGAGCTGGGAGGCCGCAAGTTCCGCATCCCGGTCGTGCCGGCCAACATGAAGACGGTGGTGGACGAATCCATCTGCGTCTGGCTGGCCAAGAACGGCTATTTCTACGTGATGCACCGCTTCGACATCGACAACGTGAAGTTCGTCAAGGACATGCACGCGCAAGGTGTGTTCGCATCGATCTCGCTGGGCGTGAAAAAGCCCGACTACGACACGGTCGACCGCCTGGCGGCGCAGAAGCTGGTGCCCGAGTACATCACCATCGACATCGCCCACGGCCATGCCGACACGGTAAAGAACATGATCGGCTATCTCAAGGAGAAGCTGCCGAAGTCCTTCGTCATTGCCGGCAACGTGGGCACGCCCGAGGCGGTGATCGACCTGGAAAACTGGGGCGCCGACGCCACCAAGGTGGGCATCGGCCCTGGCAAGGTGTGCATCACGCGCCTGAAGACGGGTTTTGGCACCGGCGGCTGGCAACTGTCGGCGCTCAAGTGGTGCGCCCGCGTGGCCACCAAGCCCATCATTGCCGATGGCGGCATCCGCGACCACGGCGACATCGCCAAGAGCATCCGCTTCGGCGCGTCCATGGTCATGATCGGTTCGCTGTTCGCGGGCCACGAAGAGTCGCCCGGCAAGACGGTGGAAGTGGACGGCCAGCTCTTCAAGGAGTACTACGGCTCGGCCAGCGACTTCAACAAGGGCGAGTACAAGCACGTCGAGGGCAAGCGCATCCTCGAGCCGATCAAGGGCAAGCTGTCCGACACGCTGGTCGAGATGGAGCAGGACGTGCAAAGCTCCATCAGCTACTCGGGCGGCAAGAAGCTGATGGACATCCGCAAGGTCAACTACGTCACCCTCGGCGGTGACAACGCGGGCGAGCATCTGCTCATGTGATCGCCTGCGGTGCGGCTGCTCCGCTTTCGGTCGGCCGCGGCGCCCCGGCATGCGGCCGGCGTCGTTTGGCGTTAGACTAGATTGATTGCGATGTGGGGGGGTAGCTCAGCTGGGAGAGCGCCGCGTTCGCAATGCGGAGGTCGGGAGTTCGATCCTCCTCCTCTCCACCACGGATTCAAGGGCTCGGATTTTCCGAGCCCTTTTTCTTTTTCCGCCCTGCCGGCAAGTAGCAGACTTACTTGGCCTGGCGTGCAGGAGTCGTGGGCCGTGCAGTCTGATCGGGGATGAAATCGTACTGACCCGACATGTCGCGCATCCGCGCGCTGACCATCTGCGGCGCTGCAAGCCGGTCGACCGCGCCCGAGGCCCTGCTGTCGCTTTGCTGCTGGGCGGCCGCATCGGCCGTGGCGCAGGGACGATCGGAAAGAATGGTCTGCCCCTTGTCGTCCTTGCAGCGATGGATCTGGGCGCTTGCGGCAAAGCTTGCCGCGGCCAGGGCGACGACAAGTACGGAGCGGGAGATGCGCACGGAATGCATGGAGCGACCTGTTCTTCTTGCTGAGTCGAGGGCCATGGTAGGCCGGGCGACCCGCTCGTTGCGCATCATCGGTTCACTGTTATTGGCACTTTTTCGCAGTTTCGACAGCTTTGCCACACAGGGATTCTTGACTCGCCTCCCGAATGAAAACCTTCGACCTAGCGCTGGTCGCCGGCGAGGTAGCGCGACCAGTTTCGCGATGCACGACGCGGCGGTTTTTTCGACGCAGAATGAACAGCGAGAGAAGGCAGCGAAAAATACGCTATAATTTTTGGATTGCCTGAAATCAGCAACGTTTTCAGGGGCTCTTAGCTCAGTTGGTAGAGCAGCGGACTCTTAATCCGTAGGTCGAGTGTTCGAGTCACTCAGGGCCCACCAACATCAAGGCCAGTCTTCTTCGCGGAAGACTGGCCTTTTTCATTGGCGCCGCACGCACTTCCCCGCCCGCTTCCCCACCTACCCCCCATCGGCCGCATGCCTTCGGCTTAATCCAAGAGAATTGCCGTCAAGCGCAAAC
>JAFECZ010000050.1 GCA_018241905.1 Pseudomonadota bacterium | reverse complement strand
GTGACCGCTTGCAGGTATTCCCCTTGGCCGGGGTTGCGTTGCCCGATGTGGGCAAGGAAGTCGTCAGCGCTGTTGTATTTCATGAGCGAATGTCTCTACTTGGGTCTCTGGTTTGCACGAAAACCGTGCATTTTCGCCCAATCATGGAGCGTCAAGGCACCAGCATGGCGCCTTGACGCAACATTGCACCGAGATGGCGCGCGCAGATCTTCGCTCAGCCTTGGCCGCTCATGCCTGCTCCCAGCCACCTCCCAGCGCCCGCACCAGCGCCACCGTTGCCTGGTATTGCAGCGCCTTCACCAAGAGGGCCTGCCTGCGGTTCTGCAACTCGCTGCGGCGCGCATCGAGCAGATCGAGCTGGCTGATCGCCCCATTGCGATAGCGCACGTCCGACAGCGACGAGGCACGCCGCGCCGAGGCCACCGCCTGGTCCTGCACGGCCGATTGCTCGGCCAGCAGGCGCAGCGACGAGAGCTGGTCTTCCACGTCCTTGAAGGCGGCCAGCACTTGTTGCCGGTAGGCCGCCATCTGCTCGTCGAACTGCGCGTTGGCGCCTTGCAGGTCTGCATCGCGCCGGCCGCCGTCGATGATGGGCAGCGACAGCAACGCACCCACGCCCCACGAACGCGCCGACCACTTGAGCAGGTCGCTCAAATCCGGCGACGCGAAGCCGCCCGAGGCAGTGAGCGCAATGGTCGGGAACCACGCCGTCTGCGCCACGCCCACGCGTTCCTGCGCGGCCTGCGCGCGCTTCTGCGCGGCCAGCACATCGGGGCGGCGCGCCAGCATGGTCGAGGGCAACCCGGCGGGAATGGCCGGCAGCGCCGTCCTCCAGTCCTGCGCCGGCAGGCTGAAGTTGGAAGCCACCTCGCCCAGCACCACGGCCAGCGCATGCTCCACCAGCGCGCGATTGCGCTCCACCGCCAGCGCATCCGCCTCGGTCGAGGCCAGCTCGGTGCGAACGCGGGCCACATCCAGCTCGCCCAGGTCGCCGGCGCGGTTGCGGCGCTCGGTCAAGTCGAGCGTGCTGCGATACGCCTCGACCGTGTCGCGCATGATCTCGCGCTCCGCATCGAGCGCGCGCACCGCCAGGTAGAGCTGTGCGACGTCCGACTGAACCAGCAGCCGTGCGCTTTGCAAGAGCGCCTCGCGCGAATCGGCATCGAGCGAGGCGGCCCTGCTGGCGCCCGAGAGGCGGCCGAACAGGTCCAGCTCGTACGACGCACCCAGCCCCGCCGCGAACACGTTCGATGGCTTGGTGCCCTGGGTCCGGTCGAAGCCGGCGCCGCGGTTGGCCGATGCGCCCAGGCCCACCTGGGGCGAGCGATCGGCATCCACCTGGCGCGCCAGGGCACGGGCCTGGGCCAGCCGCGCGGCGGCCTGCTGCACGTCGGTGTTGTTCTGCGCGGCACGCTCGATCAGCTTGTCCAGCACGGGGTCGTTGAAGCTGGCCCACCAGCGCCCGTCGGCAGGCACCGGGGCCTGCACGACCGGCGCAGCGGGCTTGCCTGCATCGGCCTGGCGCGACTGCTCCTTGAACTGCACGGGCGTGTCCACCTTCAAGTCCACGGGCGGCGGCGTGGCGCAGCCGGCCAGCACCAGGGCCGCGACCAGCGGCAGCCAGGTCCAGGAGATCTTCTTGTTCATGGTCTTCACTCCTTCTCTTCTTGCTCGTTCACTCGTCCATGCCGCGCGGGGCGGCCGGCTGCGGCTGGGCGCCGCCGCCGCTGCCGTGCGACACGTCGGCAGCCGGCGCGAACGCCTCTTCGTTGTGTACTTCCTTGCCGTGCAGCTTGAGCACGCGGTTGCCCGCCAGCTTGCGCAGCAGCACGTAGAACACCGGGGTGAGGAACAGGCCGAAGGCCGTCACCCCGATCATTCCGGCGAACACCGCCACGCCCATGGCGCTGCGCATTTCCGAGCCTGCGCCGGACGACAGCACCAGCGGCACCACGCCCATCACGAATGCCAGCGAGGTCATCAAGATGGGGCGCAGGCGCAGCCGGCTGGCTTCCACTGCCGCCTGCCAGGGCGTGCGGCCGGCAAACTCCAGCTCGCGCGCGAACTCCACGATCAGGATCGCGTTCTTCGCCGATAGGCCCACGAGCACCATCAAACCGATCTGCGTGAACACGTTGCTGTCCCCGCCCGAGAGCCACACGCCGGTCATGGCCGCCATGATCCCCATCGGCACGATCAGGATGATGGCCAGCGGCAGCGTCAGGCTCTCGTACTGCGCGGCCAGCACCAGGAACACCAGCAGGATGGCCAGCGGGAACACGATCACCGCCGAGTTGCCCGCCAGGATTTCCTGGTAGGTCAGGTCGGTCCACTCGAAGTCGATGCCCTTGGGCAGCGTCTCGGCCGCGATGCGCTTGATGGCGTCCTGCGCCTGGCCCGACGAATACCCCGGGGCCGGACCGCCGTTGATGTCGGCGGTCAGGTAGCCGTTGTAGCGCATGGCGCGCTCGGGGCCGAAGCTGGAATCCACTTTCATCAGCGCCGACAGCGGCACCATCTCGCCCGAGTTGGAGCGCACCTTCAGCATGCCGATGTCCTCTGCGCGGGCACGGTAGGGCGCATCGGCCTGCACGCGCACGCTGTAGGTGCGGCCGAACTTGTTGAAGTCGTTCGCATACAGGCTGCCCAGGTAGATCTGCATGGTGTCGAAGATGTCCTGCACCGGCACGCCCAGCTGCCGCGCCTTGGTGCGGTCGATGTCGGCGTACAGCTGCGGCACGTTGACCTGCCAGCTGGTGAACATGCCCGTGAGCTCCGGCGTCTGGTAGGCCTTGGCCATGAAGGCCTGCACCGCCTGGTCCATCGCCGCGTAGCCTACGCCGCCGCGGTCTTCCAGCTGCAGCTTGAAGCCGCCCGTGGTGCCCAGGCCTTCCACCGGCGGGGGCGGGAACATCACGATGAAGGCGTCCTGGATCTTGGAGAACTCGGCGTTGAGCTGCTGCGCCACCGCGCCGCCGCTCTGGTCCTTGCGCTTGCGCTCGTCGAAGGGCTTGAGCATGGCAAAGGCAATGCCCGAGTTCGAGCTGTTGGTAAAGCCGTTGATCGACAGGCCCGGGAAGGCCAGCGAGCCCTCGATGTTCGGGTTCTTGGCCATGATGTCGCCCATGCGGCGAATCACCTCGTCGGTGCGGTCCAGCGTGGCGCCGTCGGGCAGTTGGGCGAAGCCGATCAGGTACTGCTTGTCCTGCGCCGGCACGAAGCCGTTGGGCACCGCCTTGAACAGGCCGAAGGTCACGCCGATGAGGGCCAGGTACACGACCATCATCACGGCCTTGCGCGACAGCACGCGCTTGACGCCGCCGCTGTAGGCCTCGGAGCCGCGGTGGAAGAAGCGGTTGAAGCCGCGGAACAGCCAGCCCAGCGTGCGGTCCATGCCGCGGGTGAGCGCATCCTTGGGTTCGTCGTGGCCCTTGAGCAGCAGCGCGGCCAATGCCGGCGACAGCGTGAGCGAGTTGATGGCCGAGATCACGGTGGAGATCGCAATCGTCACCGCGAACTGCCGGTAGAACTGGCCCGTGAGGCCGCTGATGAAAGCCAGCGGAACGAACACGGCCACCAGCGTCAACGCGATGGCGATGATGGGCCCGGACACCTCGCGCATGGCGCGATACGTGGCTTCGCGCGGGGCCAGGCCGGAGGCGATGTTGCGCTCCACGTTCTCCACCACCACGATGGCGTCATCCACCACGATGCCGATGGCCAGCACCAGGCCGAACAAGGTCAGCGCATTGATCGAGAAGCCCAGGACATGCAGCACCGCGAACGTGCCGATCACCGACACCGGCACGGCCAGCAGCGGAATGATCGATGCGCGCCAGGTCTGCAGGAACAGGATCACCACCAGCACCACCAGCGCAATGGCTTCGAGCAGCGTGTGCACCACCGAGTCGATGGAGGCGCGCACGAACTGCGTGGGGTCGTAGGCAATCCGGTACTCCAGGCCTTCGGGCATGAACTTGGCAAGCTCGTCCATGGCCTGGCGCACGTCGTGCGAGATCTGCAGCGAATTGGAGCCCGGCGACTGGAACACGCCGATGCCCACCGCCTGCTTGTTGTCCAGCAGCGAGCGCAGCGCGTATTCCGACGCACCCAGCTCGATGCGGCCGATGTCGCGCAGCCGCGTCACGGCGCCGTCGCTGCCGGTCTTGACGATGATGTCGCCGAATTCGTCTTCGCTTTGCAGGCGGCCTTGCGCGTTGATCGACAGCTGCAGGTCCACGCCCGGCAGCCCGGGCGATGCGCCCACCACGCCGGCAGCGGCCTGGATGTTCTGGCCGCGGATGGCCGCCACCACGTCGTTGGCCGAGAGGCCGCGCTGCGCCACCTTCTGCGGGTCCAGCCACACGCGCATGGCGTACTCGCCCCCGCCCCAGGCCTGCACCTGGCCCACGCCGTTGATGCGCGCGAGCCGGTCCTTGACATTGAGCACCGCGTAGTTGCGCAGGTAGTTCATGTCGTAGCGGCCGTTGGGCGACACCAGGTGCACCACCATCGTGATGTTGGGCGAGCTCTTCACGGTCGTCAGGCCCAGCCGGCGCACTTCCTCGGGCAGGCGCGGCTCGGCCTGCGAGACGCGGTTCTGCACCATCTGCTGCGCCTTGTCGGGGTCGGTGCCCAGCTTGAAGGTGACGGTGAGCGTCATCACGCCGTCCGTGGTGGCCTGGCTGCCCATGTAGAGCATGCCCTCCACGCCGTTGATGGATTCCTCCAGCGGCGTGGCCACCGTCTCGGCAATCACCTTGGGGTTGGCGCCTGGGTACTGGGCGCGCACCACCACCGAGGGCGGCGCCACTTCGGGGTACTCGGAAATCGGCAGGCCCCGCAGCGCGATCAGGCCGGCCAGCAACATCAGCACCGACAGCACGCCCGCAAAGATGGGCCGGTCGATGAAGAACTTGGACAGATTCATCTCTCTTCTCCTTTTTCGAGGGCGAGCGCATCCCCGGCGCCTTGTCGGCGCCCATGCGCTGCTCTCAGGATTTCCGTCAGCCGCTCACGCGGCGGCCGACGACTTCAGTTCGTGGCGACCTTGGTGTCCTTGCCTGCCGCACCTTGCGCGGCGGCATCCATCGGCACGTCCTTGGGGTCGACCGCCGCACCGGGCCGCACGTGCTGCAGGCCGTTGACCACGATGCGCTCGCCCGGCTGCAGGCCCGAAGCCACCACGCGCAGGCCCTGGGCGGGGCCGCCCAGCGTCACTTCGCGGTACTCGGTCTTGTTGTCGGCGTTCACCACCATCACGAACTTCTTGTTCTGGTCGGTGCCGATGGCGCGCTCGCTCACCAGCAGCACGTTGGCGGCCTTGGCCTGCCCCATGCGGATGCGCGCGAACTGGCCTGGAATGAGGCGCCCGTCCTTGTTGTCGAAGGCGGCGCGCACGCGCACCGTGCCGCTCTTGGCGTCCACCTGGTTGTCGATCAGCTGCAGCCGGCCCTCGAAGGGCGTGCCGCTGGTGGCGGCGGTGCCCATCTGCACCGGGATCTGGTCGATCTGGTTGCGCGAGCCATTGCCCGGCAGGTCCTTCAGGGCCTTGGCAATGACCTGTTCGTCGGCGTCGAAGCTGGCGTAGATGGGGCTCACCGACACCAGCGTGGTGAGCACGGGCGCCGCGGCGCCGGCGCCCACCAGGTTGCCCACGGTGACTTCGAGCTTGCCGATGCGGCCGGCCACCGGTGCGCGCACCTGGGTGTAGCCCAGGTTCAGGCGCGCGCTTTGCAGCGCGGCCTGTGCGGCGCGCAGGTTGGCCTCGGCTTCGCGCTTGGCGTTGCTGCGCTCGTCCAGCTCGCGCTGGGCAATGGCCTGCTCGCTCCACAGGCGCGTGGCGCGCACCTGCTCGCTCTGCGTGTACGACAGGCGGGCCTGGGCGGCGGCCACCTGCGCCTCGGCCCGGTCCACCTCGGCGGCATAGGGAGCGGGGTCGATGGTCAGCAGCAGGTCGCCCTGCTTGACCAGCGCGCCCTCCTGGAAATGCACGGCCTGCACCGCGCCGCCCACGCGCGGCCGCACTTCCACGCGCTGCACGGCTTCGAGACGGCCGGAGAACTCGTCCCAGGCGGTGATCTCGGTGCTGGCAACGGCGGACACCGACACGGAAATGGCCGGCGGCACGGCGGGCGCCGCACTGGCTTCGGCGCGCTGGCTGTTCAGGCCGAACACGGCCGAGCCCAGCGCCAGGGCTGCCGTCAGGGCGGTAAGCGTGGGCCACAGGCTCTTGCGTGCGGCGGAGCGAATCTGTTGCTTGGTCATGGTCTTCTCTTCCTTATGGGTTCCATTCGAGATGCAACGGGCCTCCTGCGCGGGTTGCGCGCTGGAAACGTGATTTCTTTTTCTGGGAGCTGCCGGCCGGTGGGCCGGTTTGCCGGTATCTCCGCCGGCCAGGGACTCAGGCTGGTAAAGCGTCGCCCGTCAGTCGGCAGGCGGCGGGGCCGCGCTGAAGAACTCGCGAAAGTGCTGCTTCACCGTCACTGCACAGGGACATTCGCCGCTGGCGCCCTGTGCCAGCGACTCCTCCCAACCGGCTGCGCTGGGCAGCACGATGCTGGTGACCGTATTTCCCGCGTCACGCAGGCGGGCCGCGTAGGCCAGGCCTTCGTCGCGCATGGCGTCATCCTGGCCGACCACCACCAGGGTGGCCGCCAACTGGCCCAGGCGCAGCGACGCGCCGGGCACCGCGTACGGGTGCAGTGCATCCTTGGGCCGGCCGAGGTACTTGGCCCAGCCATCGGCCCACTTGCAATGCATGTTGTCCACCGCCGTGGCCTTGCGCAGCGACTCGGTGCCGGCGCAGGGGTCGAGCATGGGCGAGAGCAGCAACTGGCCCGCCAGCGGCGGATGGCCGCGGTCGCGGGCGATCAGCGCCACCGCAGCCGCCAGGTTGCCGCCGGCCTCCTCGCCCGCCAGGAAGATGCGGGCGCCCTTGCCGGCCAGCTTGGTGCGGTTCTTGAACAGCCACTCGAGCACGTCGAAGCCCACTTCGATCGCGCCCGGGAAGGGGTTCTGCGGCGCCAGCGGATAGGCCAGCGACACCACCACCGCCCCGCTGGCCGCGAGCAGGCGCGCCACCATCCGCCCGTCGTCCAGGTCGCCGCACACGAAGGTGCCACCATGGAAGTGCAGCACCAGCGGCCCGCCACCGGCGACCTTGGTGCCGTAGATGCGGGCCTGCACCGGCTCGCGCTTGGGCAGTTCGATGCGGATGTCCTGCTCGGCCACGCCTGGCGCGGCTTGCTGCGCATTCGGATCGGCGATGGTTGGACGGGGCGACATGGGCGGAGTTGGGAAAGGGGAATCGTCAAAGTGCGATGGTTCGAATATTAGGACGCTTCGTTGTGTTGAAAACCACCAATGCACATCCAAGTCTGTTTCTACGATAGGAACAATCAGAGGCCAAACTGCGTGTGAGAATCCCGCTCCCCTGGGGTAACCCCCAACCCAGGGCCCTCCCCGGAGATTGAAAACAATGGACCCCATTCTTTCCATGCGCGCCTTCGTGCGCGTTGTCGAATCCGGCAACTTCACCCGTGCGGCCGAGTCGCTGGCCTTGCCCAAAGGTACGGTGACCAAGCAGATCCAGGCGCTGGAAGAGCGCGTGCAGAGCAAGCTGCTCAACCGCACCACCCGGCGCGTCACGGTCACGCCCGACGGCGCGGCCTACTACGAGCGCGCCGCCCGCCTGCTCAACGACTTCGACGACCTGGAGTCGAGCATGACCAATGCGCAGGCCAGCCCGCAGGGGAAGCTGCGCATCGACGTGGGGTCGTCCACCGCGCAGCTGCTGATCATCCCGGCGCTGCAGTCCTTCTGCGACAAGTACCCCGACATCCAGGTCGACCTGGGCGTGACCGACCGGCCGGTGGACCTGCTGGGCGAGAACGTGGACTGCGTGATCCGCGCCGGCCAGCTCACCGACCAGTCGCTGGTGGCGCGGCGCATCGCCATGCTGCCCTTCATCACGGTGGCCTCGCCGGACTACGTCAAGCGCTACGGCATGCCCGAGCACCCGCGCGACCTGGAAAAGCGGCACCACGTGGTGGCGTATTTCAACAGCCGCACGCGGCGCAACTTTCCGCACGAGTTCAAGAAGGGCGACGAGTACTACGAGCTCACCCTGCCCTACCGCGTGTCGGTGAACGAGGCCAATGCGCACTTCCGCTCGGTGCTGGAGGGTTTCGGCATCTCGCAGTGCGTGAGCTTCCAGGCGCAGCCCTATATCGAGCGCGGCGAGCTGGTGCAGCTGCTGCCCGAGTGGAGCGTGGAGCCGCTGCCCATGTACGTGGTGTATCCGCCCAACCGGCACCTCAGCCCCAAGGTGCGCGCCTTCGTCGACTGGACGGCCGAGTTGTTTTCCACGCATCCGCAGCTGGGCACGCGCGCGTCAGCCTGAACGCGCAGGCCGCCATCCAAATGAAAAACGAGCGCCGCGGCGCTCGTTTTTCGTTGGGTGCCGATTGGCCAGGGCGGCTCAGTGCTGCAGGATCTTGTTGAGGAAGTCCTTGGTGCGCGGCTGGCGGTTCTCGGGGTGGCCGAAGAACTCGTCCTTGGAGCAATCTTCCAGGATGCGGCCGCCCACGTCGATGAAGATCACGCGGCTGGCCACCTTGCGGGCAAAGCCCATTTCGTGCGTGACCACCATCATGGTCATGCCTTCCTTGGCCAGGCTCACCATCACGTCGAGCACTTCGCCCACCATTTCGGGGTCGAGCGCCGAGGTGGGCTCGTCGAACAGCATCACGATCGGGTCCATGCTCAGGGCCCGGGCAATGGCCACGCGCTGCTGCTGGCCGCCCGAGAGCTGGCCGGGGAACTTGTCCTTGTGCGCCATCAGGCCCACGCGGTCGAGCATCTTCAGGCCGCGCGCCTTGGCGTCGTCCAGGCTCCGGCCCAGCACCTTCACCTGCGCGATGGTGAGGTTCTCGGTCACCGACAGGTGCGGGAACAGCTCGAAGTGCTGGAACACCATGCCCACCTTGGAGCGCAGCTTGGGCAGGTTGGTCTTGGGGTCGTGCAGCGCAGTGCCGTTGACGGTGATCTCGCCCTTCTGGAAGGGCTCCAGCGCGTTCACGGTCTTGATGAGCGTGGACTTGCCCGAGCCCGAAGGGCCGCACACCACCACCACGTCGCCCTTGTCAATGCTGACGGAGCAGTCGTTGAGCACCTGCACCGGGCCGTACCACTTGGAGACGTTCTTGATATTGATCATTTGTTCAGCCATGGCTTTTCCTCTTTCTTGGCTTTACTCAAGCCGCATGATTCGAAACGATCGCATGCGGGAAACACCGCGCAACCGGCTTTGCCGGGCCGCTGGTGTTGCCCCCTCGAGGGGGGATCCGGAGCGACACGCAGTGCGCGAAGATTCGGGGGTGGGTCATTGCTATCGGATGATGGCGATCTTCTTGTGGATGCGCTTGACCACATAAGACAGCGAATAGCAGATGATGAAGTAGATCACCGCCGCCAGCAGGTAGGACTCCACCGGGCGCCCGAAATTCTTGCCCGCGGTCTCGAAGCCCTTGAGCAGGTCGTAGGCGCCGATGGCATACACCAGCGAGGTGTCCTGGAACAGGATGATGGTCTGCGTGAGCAGCACCGGCAGCATGTTGCGGAAGGCCTGCGGCAGGATCACCAGCTTCATCTGCTGGCCGTAGGTCATGCCCATGGCTTGCGCCGCATACACCTGGCCGCGCGGAATCGACTGGATGCCCGCGCGCATGATCTCGCTGAAGTAGGCCGCCTCGAAGGCGATGAAGGTGATCACGGCCGAGTACTCCGCCCCGATGGGCCGCCCGATGAGGAAAGGCACCAGCAGGAAGAAGCCCAGGATCACCATCACCAGCGGAACGCTGCGCATGCCGTTGACGTAGATGGCGGCCGGAACATCCAGCCACGTCTTGCCCGACAGGCGCATCAGCGCCAGCAGCGTGCCGAAGAAGATGCCGCCCAGGGTCGACACCGCCGTGAGGAACACGCTGAAGTAGAAGCCCTTGAGCACGAAGCTGGTGATGACGTCCCAGCTGTAGAAACCGAAGTCCAAGTTCATCATGTCAGTGCCCTCCCCCGGTACCCGCGGCAACGAAGCCGGGCACGCGCGCCCTCTTCTCGATGTAGGCCATGATCCGGTTGATCACCAGCGCCGAGAAGATGTAGAGCAGCACCACGCCGATATAGATCTCCATGTTGCGCGCGGTTTCCTCGCCCGCCTGCAGGTAGAACTGGGTCAGCTCGGCAATCGACACCGCGAAGGCCACCGACGAGTTCTTGAAGATGTTCATCGATTCGCTGGTCAGCGGCGGCAGGATGATCCGGTAGGCCATCGGCAGGATGACGTAGCGGTAGTACTGCGGCGTGGTAAAGCCCATGGCCATGCCCGCGTAGCGCTGGCCCTTGGGCAGCGCCTGGATGCCCGAGCGCACCTGCTCGGCGATGCGCGCCGAGGTAAACAGGCCCAGCGCGATCACCACCAGCACGAAGGGCGGGAAGTCGCGCATGACCGGAAACAGCGCCGGCACCACGTGGTACCAGAGGAAGATCTGCACCAGCAGCGGTACGTTGCGGAAAAGCTCGACCCAGGCATTGCCGAATCGCACCAGCCACGGGTTGTCGGGCAGCGTGCGCAGGATGCCGATGATGGAGCCGACGATCAGCGCGATCGCCAGGCCGCACAGCGAGACCGAAACGGTCCAGCCCCAGGCCGACATCATCCAGTTGAGATAGGTGTAGGCGCCGCCGGAGCCGAAGCATCCGGGCACCAGCTCCCCGTCGATTGTGTCTTTGCAGAAAACCTGCCAGTCCCATGCCATGAGGGAACTCCTGTTGTTGTTGGGTCAATCAACAAACAAACGCCCGCCTCGAGGGGCGGGCGCTTGTTTGTAGGTCATGCCGGATTACTTCTTGGCGTAGTCTTCCATCGGCTTGTTGTTGGGGTTCGCCCAAGCCGCCTTGGTGGCATCCGACAGCGGCATGTTCAGGGCCGCGTTGGTCGGCGGGATCGGCTGCATGAACCACTTGTCGTACAGCTTGGCCAGCGAGCCGTCCTTGATCTGGCGGTCGATGGAAGCGTCCACCGCCTTCAGGAAGGCCGCGTCACCCTTGCGCACCATGCAGGCAATGGGCTCGACCGACAGCTCGGGGCCGACGATGGCGAAGTCCTTGGGGTTCTTGGCCTTGGAGATGTTGGCCGCCAGGATGGAGCCGTCCATCACGAAGGCGTCGGCACGGCCCGACTCGAGCAGCAGGAAGCTGTCGGCGTGATCCTTGCCCATGACTTCCTTGAAGTCGATGCCTTGTGCGCGTTCGTTCTTGCGCAGGGTCTGGACCGAGGTGGTGCCGGTGGTGGTGGCCACGGTCTTGCCGTTGAGGTCCTTCAGGTCCTTGATGCCCGAGTTGGCCTTGACGGCGATGCGCACCACTTCCACATACGTGGTGTGGGCGAAGTCGACGTCCTTCTGGCGGGTGGCGTTGTTGGTGGTGGAGCCGCATTCCAGGTCGACGGTGCCGTTCTGCACCAGCGGGATGCGGTTCTGCGAGGTGACGGGCACGTAGTTGACGGCCAGCTTCTTGCCCACGTCCTTGCTCAGGTCGTCGACGATGCGCTCGGCCATCTCGGTGTGGAAGCCCACGTACTTGCCATTGCCCAGCGTGAAAGAGAGCGCGGAGGAGTCGCGCACGCCCAGCGCAATGGAGCCGCTGCCCTTGATCTTGGCCAGCGTGTCGTTCGCCTGCGCAAGCGCACTGCCCATGGCCAGCGCCGTGACGGCGAGAGCGACTAGTTGTTTCTTCATGCGGATCACTCCTCAATTAACGGATGGATACGAAAGCTAAATTCTAGACAACCCCAAAGTGGGGTGTACAGGTAGCAACCCGGTGCGCCCTACCTCTCGTCATGACCCTAAGCAGTCTTCGTGCCTGCGGGCGCCATTTCCGGATGCACCGGCGCGGCCAGGCGCACGGGCTGGGTGAGCTTCTCGGGCACCAGCAGCGCGTCCATTTCGGCGCGGGTCATGATGCCCAGGCGCTCGGCCACTTCGTCGATGGGGCCGCCGGTGGCCAGCGCGGTCTTGGCGATGAGCGCTGCCTTTTCATAGCCGATGAGCGGATTGAGCGCGGTGACCAGCGTGACCGACTCGCGCACCCGCCTGGCCAGGAACTCGCGATTCGGCTCGATGCCCTCCACGCAGTTCTTCTGCAGCGTGTGGCAGGCGCGGCTGAGGTGCTGGATGCTCTTGAAGAGGCTCCAGCCCATGATCGGTTCGAAGGCGTTGAGCTGCAGCTGGCCGGCCTCGGAGGCCATGGTCACGGTCACGTCGTTGCCGATGACTTCGAAAGCCACCTGGTTCATCACCTCCGGGATCACCGGGTTGACCTTGCCCGGCATGATCGACGAGCCGGCCTGGCGCGCCGGCAGGCGGATCTCGCCAAAGCCGGCCTGCGGGCCGCTGGAGAGCAGGCGCAGGTCGTTGCAGGTCTTGCTGAGCTTGGCCGCCACGCGCTTGAGCACGCCCGACAACTGCACGAAGGCGCCGGTGTCCTGCGTGGCTTCGACCAGGTTGGCGGCCTGCTTGAGCGGCACGCCGGTCTGTTCGGCCAGGTACTGGCAGGCCAGGTTGGCATAGCCCTGCGGCGCGTTGATGCCGGTGCCGATGGCCGTGGCGCCCAGGTTGATTTCCTCGATGAGGGCGCGCGCCTCGCGCAGGCGCTGCTCGTCTTCCTCGATCATCACTGCGTAGGTCAGGAACTCCTGGCCCAGCGTCATGGGCACGGCATCCTGCAGCTGGGTGCGGCCGATCTTGAGGATGTCCTTGAACTCGTGGGCCTTGGCCTCGAAGGCGCCGCGCAGTTCGGTCATCGCCTCGATGAGCCGGCCGATGGCAAACCACAGGGCCAGGCGCACGGCTGTGGGATACACGTCGTTGGTGCTCTGCGAGGCGTTGACGTGGTCGTTGGGGTGCAGCACGTCGTAGGCCGCCTTGGGGTGGCCCATTTTCTCGAGCGCCAGGTTGCAGATGACCTCGTTGGCGTTCATGTTGGTGGAGGTGCCGGCCCCGCCCTGGATCACGTCGACCACGAACTCGTCGAGCAGTTGGCCGGCCACGATGTCGTCGCAGGCCGCCAGGATGGCGTCGGCGCGCTCGCGGCTGATGGCGCCCAGGTCGGCGTTGGCACGGGTGGCGGCCTTCTTCACATGGGCCAGCGCACGCACCAGGTCGGGCATGGCCGAGATGCGCGTGCCGGAAATGGGAAAGTTCTCGACCGCGCGGGCCGTGTGCACGCCCCAGTAGGCCGCTGCGGGAATCTTCTTCTCGCCGAGGAAGTCGTGTTCGAGTCTGAATCGGGATTCCATGTGAGGGCGCTCCGCGTGGGTATAAAAAAGAGTGCACGCCCAAGCGGCGTGCACTCGAAAACCAGAGTTGCGTGACAGCGAAAAACGAAGCGACTGTATGCCTGGCGCCCGGATCGCGCCAATGCTCTTTGTAAGCGGAGTTATGCGGCCGCCGCATAGTTGCTGCGGCGCACAAAAATCAGCGCGATGGCGGCGCCTGCGCGAGCAGGTAGTTCCACAGGGCCGCGGCAGATCCCTTGGGCTGCACGCCGTTGCCGCCCTTGCTGCCGGCTGCCGACGGCACCGGGCGTTGCCGATAGGCGCGCACTTCCATCGTGGCCTCGAGCCGGTCGATTTCCGGCGGCAGCGCGCTTACCAGCTTGCGCGCGCGCACTTCCTTGCGCACCGCGCTTTGCGGCAGGAAGGCAATGCCGTGGCCTTCCAGCGCCATGGCCTTCAGGCCTTCGGCCATGTCGGTCTCGTAGACGCGGTCCAGGTGCATGGCCTGCGGCGAATCCTTGAGCAGCTGGTCGACGATGCGGCCCAGGTAGGCGCCCGGCGCATAGCCCAGGTAGGGCAGCGGCTGCCCGGCGCGGCCCGGCAGCCGGTAGCGGGGCATGCCCTGCGCATCGGGACGGACCCAGGGCGCCACCACTTCCTGGCCGAGGCTGACCATCTCGTAGCGGGTGGCGTCCAGCTCCAGCGGCACCCAGGGGTGGTGATAGGCAATGAGCAGGTCGCAGCCGCCTTCGACCAGGCGGTGCACCGCGTCGTGCACGTTCAGCGCAATGAGCCGGCTCTTGAGCGCGCCGAAGCCTTCTTCGCGCAGCTGCGTCACCCAGGCCGGAAAGAAGGTGAAGGCCAGCGTGTGCGGCACCGCGAACTCGATCACGTCCTGCCCCGCGCTGGAGTGGCCACGCAGCATGGCCCGCGTGCTCTGCAGCCCCTGCAGGATCTCGATGGCCTGCGCGTACAGGGTCTGGCCGGCAGGCGTGAGGCGGGTGGGGTAGGAACTGCGGTCCACCAGGTCGGCGCCGGCCCACACTTCCAGCGCCTGGATGCGCCGCGAGAAGGCCGGCTGCGTGACGTGGCGCAACTGGGCCGAGCGGCTGAAGCTGCGGGTCTCGGCCAGGCTGACGAAGTCTTCAAGCCACTTGGTTTCCATGCTCGTTGGCGTTGTGTGTGGTGCAGGAGTCGAGTGGCCTGGTCATCTCGCCGACCCTCTCAGATCGGCGAGACCACGCCCCGGCCGGCGAAGTGACCCTCGGCGTTGGCCATGAAGCGGTCCACGCTGGCTTGCGTGGCCTCGGGCGACCAGCCGGCCATGTGCGGCGTGATGAAGAGGTTGTCCAGCCCGATGAGCGATTCCGGGCGATGGGGCTCGCTCTCGTACACGTCGAGCCCGGCGCCGGCCAGGCGGCCTTCGCGCAGCGCGCCGGCCAGCGCCTCGGTATCGACCACGCTGCCGCGCGAGATGTTGACGAGAAAGCCCTGCGGGCCCAGCGCGTCGAGCACTTGCGCATCGACCACGTGGCGCGTGGCCGGGCCGCCCGGAGTCGCGCACACCAGGATGTCGCTCCACTGCGCCAGGGCCAGCAGGCTGTCGAAGTACTGGTGCGGTGCGCCCTCGCGCGGCTTGCGGTTGTGATAGCCCACCGGCATGTCGAAGCCGGCCGCGCGCCTGGCGATCTTCTGGCCGATGGTGCCCAGGCCGAAGATGCCCAGCTTCTTGCCCGAGACGTTGGGCGGATGCGGAATCGCCTCGCGCCACACGCCGGCGCGGCACTGCATGTCGAGCTTGCGCATGCCGCGCACCGCGTTGATCAAGAGGCCGAAGGCGTGGTCGGCCACGCAGTCGTCATTGGTGCCGGCGCCGTTGGCCGTGGCAATGCCGCGCGACTTGAGCAGCTCGAGCGGCAGGCCTTCGTAGCCCGCGCCCATGCAGCACACCAGCTCCAGCTTGGGCATGGCCGCCACCTCTTCGGGCGCAAGGCCGATCACGCCGATGGTGAGCACGGCCCGAAAGCGCGCGCCGTGCTGCGCCACGGCGGCGGCGCGGGCTTCGCGCGTGGGCGCGTAGACGGTGTCGTACACCGCGGCCACCTGCGCCTGGTGCGCCGCGGACAGGCTGTTGAGAATCAGCAGGGGAATCTTGTCGGTCATGAATTCGGGTCTTGGGGTTCTTCTTCAGAGAATCTGCGGCGCCTCGATCTTCTGCAGCGCCCACATCTGCGCGTAGCGCCCGTGGGCAGCCAGCAGCTGGGCGTGGGTGCCGCGCTCGACGATCTCGCCGGCTTCCAGCACCAGGATCTCGTGCGCGTCCACCACCGTCGAAAGGCGGTGGGCAATCACCAGCGTGGTCTTGTTGCGCGAGGCGCTTTTCAGCTCGGCCTGGATGGCGCGCTCGTTGGCCGAGTCCAGTGCCGAGGTGGCTTCGTCGAAGATCATCACCGGCGGGTTCTTGAGCAAGGTGCGGGCAATGGCCACGCGCTGCTTCTCGCCGCCCGAGAGCTTCAGGCCGCGCTCGCCCACCGTGGTCTCGTAGCCCTTGGGCGTGGCCATGATGAAGTCGTGGATGCGCGCCGCATTGGCCGCCGCCACCACCTCGTCGTGCGTGGCACCGGGGCGGCCGTAGGCGATGTTGTATTCGACCGTGTCGTTGAACAGCACCGTATCCTGCGGCACGATGCCGATCGCCTGGCGCACGCTGCCCTGGGTCACCTCGCGGATGCTCTCGCCGCCAATGAGGATGCGCCCCTGCTGGACGTCGTAGAAGCGATAGAGCAGGCGCGCCAGCGTCGACTTGCCGGAGCCCGAGGGCCCCACCACCGCCACCGTCTTGCCGGCGGGAATCTCGAAGCTCACGTGCTTGAGGATGGGCCGCGCGGCCTCGTAGGCAAAGCTCACGTCCTCGAAGCGCACGGTGGCATCGCCGCTGTCGTGGGCGCGCAAGTCCTTGGCGCCGGGGGCATCGGCCACTTCGCGCTCGCGCTCGAGCAGGCCGAACATCTTGTCCAGGTCGGTGAGGTTCTGCTTGATCTCGCGGTAGATCACGCCCAGGAAGTTCAGCGGGATGTACAGCTGGATCATGAAGGCGTTGACCATGACCAGGTCGCCCAGCGTCATGCGCCCGTCCACCACGCCCTGGGTGGCACGCCAGAGCATGGCCACCAGGCTGATGGCGATCAGCAGCTGCTGGCCGGTGTTGAGCATCGACAGCGTGGCCTGGCTCTTGACGGCAGCGCGGCGGTAGCGCTCCAGGTTCTCGTCGTAGCGCCTGGCCTCGAAGTCCTCGTTGTTGAAGTACTTGACCGTTTCGTAGTTCAGCAGCGAATCGATGGCGCGGGTCTGCGCCTTCGAGCCCAGCTCGTTCATGGTGCGCCGGAAGTGGGTGCGCCATTCGGTCACCTTCACGGTGAACACGATGTAGATCACCAGCGCCGCGGCGGTGATGACGGCAAACCAAGGGTCGAAGCGCACCGCCAGGATCGACAGCACCAGGCCCAGCTCGATGAGGGTGGGCACGATGCTGTAGAGCGAATACGAGATGAGCGAATGCACCGCCTGCGTGCCGCGCTCGATGTCGCGCGTCATGCCGCCGGTCTGGCGCTCCAGGTGAAAGCGCAGCGACAGCGCATGCAGGTGCCGGAACACTTCGAGCGAAATGCGGCGCGAAGCACCTTCGGTGGCCTTGGCAAAGACGAGCTCGCGCAGCTCGGTGAAGAGCGAGGTCGAGAAGCGCAGCAGCCCATAAGCCAGCAGCAGCGCCGCCGGCACGACCAGCAGCGCCCGCGGGTCGCCCGCCGGGATGGTCATGGCGTCGACCAGGTGCTTGAGCAGCACCGGCACGCCCACGTTGGCCACCTTGGCGCCCACCATGAACAGCAGCGCGAGGATCACGCGCCACTTGTAGCGCCACAGGTAGGGAAAGAGCCGGGCCAGGGTGTCGGCGTCCGAGCGTTCGACCGGCTGGGAACCGGAAGCCGCTGCCGGCCCGGCATGGGGTGAGGAGGAAAGGACTTCGCCGCTGCGACGCATGAGAGACAATCGTGGGTATTCGTTCTGCCTCCCGATTGTGCCCATGTCGACCATTTCCCGCGCCGAGCTGACCCCCACCCTCAAGAGCCTGCCGGCCGACATGGAGCTGGTGCTCAAGGTCATTCCCCTGCCGGCCGACTGCAACGCCAACGGCGATATCTTCGGCGGCTGGGTCATGGCCCAGGTGGACCTGGCCGGCTCGGTGATTCCGGCGCGCTACGCCAAGGGGCGGCAGGCCACCGTGGCGGTCAACGAGTTCGTCTTCAAGCAGCCGGTGCGGCTGGGCGACATTCTTTCCTTCTACTCGTCGCTGGTGCGCGTGGGGCGCACCTC
>JAFECZ010000509.1 GCA_018241905.1 Pseudomonadota bacterium | reverse complement strand
CGGACGGGAGCTGCCCGGCCCCGAGATTGACCGATCGCCATGACTTCCCAAGCTTCTCCCACCCTCATCGCGCCCGAGCCGGCGCGCCTGCTCGACGCGCGCGACTACAAGACGCTGGCGCTCTCCGCACTCGGCGGCACGCTCGAGTTCTACGACTTCGTCATCTACGTCTTCTTCGCCGCGGTGCTGGGCGGCCTGTTCTTCCCGGCCGACATGCCCGACTGGCTGCGCCAGCTGCAGACCTTCGGCATCTTCGCGGCCGGCTACCTCGCCCGACCGCTGGGCGGCATCGTCATTGCCCATTTCGGCGACAAGCTGGGCCGCAAGCGCATGTTCACGCTGAGCATCTTCTTGATGGCGCTGCCCACGCTGGTGATCGGCCTGCTGCCCACCTATGCGGCCATCGGCGTGGCCGCACCGCTGCTGCTGCTGGCGATGCGGGTGCTGCAAGGCGCGGCCATCGGCGGCGAAATGCCCGGTGCCTGGGTGTTCGTGGCCGAGCACGTGCCGGCGCAGCGCTACGGCCTGGGCGTGGGCACGCTCACGGCCGGCATCACGGGCGGCATCCTGCTGGGCTCGCTGGTGGCGGTGGGCATCAACACCCACTACGCGCCTGCCGACATCCACGACTGGGCCTGGCGCATTCCCTTCGTGCTGGGCGGGGTGTTCGGCCTGGTTTCGGTGTACCTGCGCCGCTTTCTTCACGAGACCCCGGTGTTCAAGGAGCTGGCCCAGCGCCGTAGCCAGGATGCGGAGCTGCCCCTCAAGACGGTGCTGCGCGAGCATCGGCTGGCGTGCGTCTTCGTTGCGCTGCTGACCTGGGTGCTGTCGGCGGCCATCGTGGTGGTCGTGCTGTACACGCCAACCTACCTGCAGAAGGTCCATCACGTGCCAGCCGCGCTGGCGCTGGAAGCCAACTGCCTGGCCACGCTCACCCTCACCCTGGGCTGCGTGATCGTGGGCTGGGCCTGCGACCGGTTCGGCACCCGCACCGTCATGCTCGTGGGCTGGGTGGGGCTGTTCGCCAGTGCCTACCTGTTCTACACGAGCCTGCCTTCCAGCCCGGCCACGCTCGTGTGGCAGTACGGCCTGGTGGGCCTGTTCGTGGGCACCATCGCGACGGTGCCGATCGCGGGCGTGCGGGCCTTTCCGGCACCGGTGCGCTTTTCGGGGCTGTCCTTTGCCTACAACATGTCCTATGCGGTCTTCGGCGGCCTCACGCCCGTGATCCTGACGCTGTGGCTGCAGCGCGACCCGCTGGCGCCTGCGCACTACGTGGGCGCGCTCGCGATCCTTGGCGCACTGTTGGCGCTGATGCCGCTGGCGCGTCGGGGGCATGAGATGCGGGACATCGCCGAGAGGGCGAAAATGGTGCGATGAGCACCACGCGCCACGAACTCCTCCACGCCTTCGACCTGCTGCTCGCGCCAGAGCGTTTCAAGGACTACGGTCCCAACGGGCTGCAGGTCGAGGGCCGCACCTCGGTGCGAAAGATCGTCTCGGGCGTCACCGCCAGCCGCGCCCTGATCGAAGCGGCCATCCACGTCGATGCCGATGCAATCTTCGTGCACCACGGCCTGTTCTGGCGCGGCCAGGATGGCCGCGTCACCGGATGGATGCGCCAGCGGCTGGGCCTTCTGCTGGGCGATGACGTCAACCTGTTTGCCTACCATCTGCCGCTCGATGCGCATCCCGAGCTGGGCAACAACGCACAACTGGGCCTGCAACTGGGGCTGGTGGCGCATACCGGGTCGGCCGGCCGCTTTGGCGACCAGGAAATCGGCTTCCTGGGCGCGGCTGAAGACGATGCCACCTTTGCCAACGGCAAGAAGCTGGCTGCGCACGTGGAACGCGTGCTCAAGCGTCCCGTCACGCTGGTCGAGGGGCATCGCCCCATCAAGAACATTGCCTGGTGCAGTGGCGGCGCGCAGGGCTACTTCGAGGCCGCCATCGCTGCCGGCGCAGATGCCTTCATCACAGGCGAGATCTCCGAGCCGCAGGCGCACTATGCGCGCGAGATGGGCGTGAGCTTTCTGGCTTGCGGCCACCATGCCACCGAGCGCTATGGCGCGCCGGCCGTGGCAGCCCACGTGGCTGCGCAGCTGGGCCTGGCGCACGAATTCATCGACATCGACAACCCGGCGTGAGTACATCCACCGCAGTGCCGGCACCGCTGGCCATCACCATGGGCGATCCGGCCGGCATCGGGCCCGAGATCGTGGTCAAGGCCTTTCGCGACTCACCCGATCTCGTGCGCGGCGCGTTTGTCGCGGGTGACGTGGGCTGCATGCGGCGCGCCGCGTCGATCCTCGCGGGCCCAGGTGCGCCGGCGCTGCCCGTTGCGGTGATCGACGAGGTGTCGCAGGCCTGGTCGGTACCGGCGGGCTGCGTGCCCGTGCTGCAGGTGGTCGATGCCGTGCCGGACCTGGCGCTGGGGCAGGTGAGTGCCGCCGCGGGCCGTGCCGCGGGCGATGCGGTGACCTGGGCGGCGCGTGCCGCAATGGCCGGCGACATCTCGGCCATCGTGACTGCGCCGCTGCACAAGGAGGCGCTCTCGGCCGCCGGCTTCGATTTTCCCGGCCACACCGAGCTGCTGCAGAGCGAAGCTGCCAGGCACCTGGGCCGCAGCGTGGACGACGTGCCGGTGCGCATGATGCTGGCCAACGACGAACTGCGCACCGTGCTCGTGAGCATCCACGTCTCGCTGCGCTCGGCCATCGACGCGGTGACCTTCGACGGCGTGCTGCAGACCTTGCGCATCACGCACGAAGCGCTCTCCAGGGCGCTGGGCCGCGCGCCGCGCATCGCCGTGGCGGGCCTCAATCCGCATGCGGGCGAGGGCGGGCTGTTCGGTTCGGAAGAGCAGGCGATCATCGCGCCGGCCATCGATGCTGCCGTGGGCGAAGGCATCGCGGCCAGCGGGCCCTACGCGCCCGACACGGTCTTCATGCGCGCGCGCAAGGGCGAATTCGATGCCGTGATCGCGATGTATCACGACCAGGGGCTGATCCCGGTGAAGTACCTCGGCGTGGAAAAGGGGGTGAACGTCACCCTCGGGCTGCCGCTGGTGCGCACCAGCCCCGACCACGGCACGGCGTTCGATCTGGCGGGCACCGGTCGTGCCGATGCCGCCAGCCTGCTCGAGGCGATCCGCGTCGCCCGGGCGCTGGTCAGGGCCGCTTGAGGCTGTCGCGGATTTCGCGCAGCAGCACGACGTCTTCCGGGGTGGGCGCCGGTGCGGCGGGCGGGGGCGGCGCGGTGTTGCGCAGCCGGTTGATCTGCTTGACCATCACGAAGATCACGAAGGCCAGGATCACGAAGTTCACCGCCACGGTGATGAAGCTCCCGTAGGCCAGCACGGGAACGCCCGCCTTCTTCAGGTCCGCCAGCGTATTGGCCACGCCCGCAGGGACCGTGCCCAGCACGATGTAAAGGTTCGAGAAGTCCAGCTTGCCGAAGATCAGGCCCACGATCGGCATGATCACGTCGGCCACCAGGGAGTCGACGATCTTGCCGAAGGCGCCGCCGATGATCACGCCGACGGCCAGGTCGACCACATTGCCCTTGACCGCGAACTCTCGAAACTCGCTCATGAAGCTCATGTTGGGTCCTCGCGCGCTTGTTGTTGAAAACGGCGCCAAGTATAGGGAGGAGGCGTGGGCGCAACATGGCGCGCACCTCGGGTCTGCTCGCGTTGAGTTCGCCATTTACGCTCCGCTACAATGATTCGTTGAGCCTGCAGTACC
>JAFECZ010000508.1 GCA_018241905.1 Pseudomonadota bacterium | reverse complement strand
CGCCGCCCGCGAGCGCAGCGAGACGCAACTTCGCTCGGAGTACGACACTCTTTTCGGCGGCATCGGCAAGCCCGAGGTGTACCTCTTCAGCTCGCACTACCTCAGCGGCTTTCTCAACGACAAGCCGCTGGCCCAACTGCGCGGCGAACTCGCGCGGCTCGGCCTGGCGCGGGGCGATTCGGTGGGCGAGAGCGAAGACCATGTGGCCTGCCTGTTCGAGGTGATGCGCTACCTGATCGCCGGCGACGACGTGGCGGTGGCCAACCTGACGCAGCAGCAGGCCTTCTTTTCCGCACAGATCCAGCCTTGGATTTCGCAGATGTGCGAAGCCGTTGCCGTTCACCCGGCCGCCGGCTTCTATGCAGCGCTGGCGCGCTTCACCCAAGCCTTTTCGCAGGTCGAGGCGCAGGCCTTCGACATCCTGGCCTGAGCGGGCCCAGGCCAGATGGCCTGACCAATGTCCTGGGGTATTCACCCGGGATTTAAGGGCTTTGACTACTATGCAAACCTATGCAAATGGGTTCATATCTAACCCATCGTTGAAGCCAATCCTGGAGTTGCCATGCAGGACAGCCAATTGAACGACAAACAAAAAAGCTCGCGCCGCAGCTTCTTTGCCGGCGCGGCCGGAGTGGGTGCCGCAGCCGCCGCGGTTGCGGTTCTGCCCAAGGTCGACACCACCGACGCAGCCACTGCGCAAAGCATCAAGCCGGCCCCCGAGAAGGGCGGCGGCTACCAGCTCTCCGAACACGTGAAGCGCTACTACCGAACCACTTCTGCCTGAGGACGGACCAAGATGCTGCTCACTCGCAAAATGGCGAATGGCGCCGGGGCCGCCACGCAAGCCTCCAACGGCGCCGACACGCACGCGCCCTTCGTCCACAGCCTGCGGCGCGGCCTGGCCAATGCCCTGCCGACCATGGACCGGCGCGGCTTCCTGCGCCGCTCGGGCCTGGGCGTGGGCGTCGGCCTGGCGGCCGGCCAGCTCACGCTGATGCGCAAGTCGCAGGCGGCCGAGGGCGCCGGCCCGGCCGTGGGCGCGGGCAAGGTCGAAGTGCGGCGCACGGTGTGCTCGCACTGCTCGGTGGGCTGCGCTTCCGACGCTGTGGTGGAAAACGGCGTGTGGGTGCGCCAGGAGCCGGTGTTCGACTCGCCCATCAACCTGGGCTCGCACTGCGCCAAGGGCGCCGCGCTGCGCGAACACGGCCACGGCGAATACCGCCTGCGCTATCCGATGAAGCTGGTCAACGGCAAGTACGAGCGCATCAGCTGGGACACGGCCCTGACCGAAATCGTGGCCCGCATGCAGGAGCTGCGCAAGGCCAGCGGCCCCGATTCGCTCTACTTCGTCGGCTCGTCCAAGCACAGCAACGAGCAGAGCTACCTGCTGCGCAAGTGGGTCAGCTTCTGGGGCACCAACAACTGCGACCACCAGGCGCGCATCTGCCACTCCACCACGGTGGCCGGCGTGGCCAACACCTGGGGTTACGGTGCCATGACCAATTCCTACAACGACATGCGCAACGCCAAGGTGGCGATGTACATCGGCTCGAACGCGGCCGAGGCGCATCCGGTGAGCATGCTGCACATGCTGCATGCCAAGGAGCACGGCTGCAAGATGATCGTGGTCGACCCGCGCTTCACCCGCACGGCGGCCAAGGCCGACGAGTACGTGCGCATCCGCTCGGGCACGGACATCGCCTTCCTTTTCGGCCTGCTGCACCACATCTTCAAGAACGGCTGGGAAGACAAGAAGTACATCAACGACCGCGTCTACGGCATGGACAAGGTGCGCGAAGAGGTCATGGCCAAGTGGACGCCCGACAAGGTCGAGGAAGTCTGCGGCGTGCCCGAGGCGCAGATGCTCAAGGTTGCCACCTGGATGTCGCAGAACCGGCCGAGCACCGTGGTGTGGTGCATGGGCCAGACGCAGCACTCCATCGGCAACGCCATGGTGCGCGCCTCGTGCATCCTGCAGCTGGCGCTGGGCAACGTGGGCGTGTCGGGCGGCGGCACCAACATCTTCCGCGGCCACGACAACGTGCAGGGCGCCACCGACGTGGGCCCCAATCCCGATTCGCTGCCGGGCTACTACGGCCTGGTGGAAGGCTCGTGGAAGCACTTCGCCGCGGGCTGGGGCGTGGACTTCGAGTGGATCAAGTCGCGCTATGCCTCGCCGGCCATGATGGGCAAGTCGGGCATGACGGTGTCGCGCTGGATCGACGGCGTGCTCGAGAAGAACGAGCTGATCGACCAGGACTCGAACCTGCGCGGCGTGTTCTATTGGGGCCACGCACCCAACTCGCAGACGCGCGGGCTGGAAATGAAGCGGGCCATGGACAAGCTCGACCTGCTGGTGGTGGTGGACCCTTACCCCTCTGCCACCGCCGCCATGGCCGCGATGCCGGGCCGGCCGGAAGACCTCAACCCCAACCGCGCGGTATACCTGCTGCCGGCCTGCACGCAGTTCGAGACCAGCGGCTCCGTCACCGCGTCGAACCGCTCGATCCAGTGGCGCGAGAAGGTCATCGAGCCGCTGTGGGAAAGCCGCAGCGACCACATGATCATGCAGCAGCTGGCCGACCGGCTGGGCTTCGGCAAGGAGCTGTCGAAGAACTACAAGATGCAGAAGGTCAAGGGCATGGACGAGCCCTTGCCCGACGACATCCTGCGCGAGATCAACCGCACCAACTGGACCATCGGCTACACCGGCCAGAGCCCGGAGCGCCTGCAGGCCCACATGCGCAACATGGGCGCCTTCGACGTGGTCACGCTCAAGGCCAAGACCTCGGTCAAGGACAAGGTCAACGGCTACGACATCGCGGGCGACTACTTCGGCCTGCCGTGGCCTTGCTACGGCACGCCCGAGCTCAAGCACCCGGGCAGCCCCAACCTGTACGACACCAGCAAGCACGTGATGGACGGCGGCGGCAACTTCCGCGCCAATTTCGGCGTGGAGCGCGGCGGCGTCAACCTGCTGGCGGAAGACGGCTCGTATTCCAAGGGCGCGGACATCACCACCGGCTACCCCGAGCTGGACCATGTGCTGCTGAAAAAGCTGGGCTGGTGGGACGAGCTCACGCCCGAGGAAAAGGCCAAGGCCGAAGGCAAGAACTGGAAGACCGACTCTTCGGGCGGCATGATCCGCGTGTTCATGAAGAACCACGGCTGCCACCCCTTCGGCAATGCCAAGGCGCGCGCGCTGGTGTGGAACTTCCCCGACCCGGTGCCGGTGCACCGCGAGCCGCTGTACGTCAACAGGCCGGAGCTGGTGGCCAAGTACCCCACGCACAACGACATCGCCACCTTCTGGCGCCTGCCCACGCTCTACAAGAGCGTGCAGGACAAGAACGTGGCGGACAAGGTCGCCGAGAAATTCCCCATCATCCTCACCTCCGGCCGCCTGGTCGAGTACGAGGGCGGCGGCGAAGAGACGCGCTCCAACCCCTGGCTGGCCGAACTGCAGCAGGAGGCCTTCGTCGAGATCAACCCGAAGGTGGCGGCGCAGAAGAACATCCGCAACGGCGAGCGGGTGTGGGTGCACACGCCCACCGGCGCAAAGCTGAATGTGCAGGCGCTGGTGACCGAGCGCGTGGCGCCCGACACGGCCTTCATTCCGTTCCACTTCTCGGGCCGCTGGCAGGGCATGGACATGCTGCCCTACTACCCGGCGGGCGCCCACCCCGTGGTGCGCGGCGAGGCGGTCAACACCGCCACCACCTACGGCTACGACAGCGTCACCATGATGCAGGAGACGAAGT
>JAFECZ010000507.1 GCA_018241905.1 Pseudomonadota bacterium | reverse complement strand
CAAGTTTCAGCAGGGCCGCGGTGTCATTGCGTTTGTACGCTTCAATGAGCGGATGAAGCACCGTCATGTAGGTCTGATAGACATCACGGACGAGCGATTCGCTCAGTTCTTCTTCGCCGCTCAGAATGGCCGTCCATTCGCTCACGATGAACAACTTGATCGTGAGATCGATGATCCCTTGGCTGCACTCGTACAGGACGGACAGCATACTGTCATCGAGTTTTCGCTTCTTGCGCAGCACGCAATGCTTCCATAGCTCGCGCGCAATCTCGACCCATTCGCCATTGAGGGTCCTGCGCTGCCCTTCCGAGTCGAAACACGTGTCGAACGCGGGCAAGCGGTTCCAGTTGCCAAAACCCATATTCAGAGAGCGGCGCATCTGCCGGGCCGCTTCCGTCAAGATTCGCTTCGCCTTCGGCGTCGTGACGAACAGTATTGGGACTTCCGTCAAGTCGCATAAGGAAGCCAGTTCGGACATCACCGGGTTGTCGCCGCTCTTGGTACGGAGGTTCTGCAACTCGTCCACGATGAGCAACCCGACCAAGTGGGCATTCATCAAGAACCCCGCATGATGAATGAGCGCAGAGGCTGACGCGCGGCCGCTTCCCACATATGTTCTGTAGTATTTCTTGAAAGGGAAGAGGTCGTCGATGGCTTTAATGATCCGTTCGCACAACCCCTTCACGCCGGGCACCTCTGAGACCATCTTCACATGCAGCCAAGTAACCTGCGCCACGTCGTTCGCAGGGTGATAGATCACTTGACTTTGGCGCGCCAGGAAGCGTCTAAGCGTGGAGGTCTTTCCCATGCCAGAAACACCGATCAGAGCTGCTGACGACTGGGCACAGATACTGTCATGCCGCTGCCGAAACGCCTCGTCTCGCGCGTATTGAGCCACCCGATGAAAAATGCGGATGTGCTGGGGCGACCTGGCAGTCCTGCCCACGTACCCTTGGCGCATCATCGCGTCCACCGCGACTGATGCTTGCAAGTGGCAGGTAAGCGGAAGCATGAAGTTCGTCAGCCCCATCAGGATTTGGAGCCGCACGTTGTCCTTCATGGTTGAGGCGTCCTCGTGCACCTTTGGCAAGTATTCGAGTACACACTTGACTTCGAGCGGGTCGAGTGACAATTCCAGCGCTTCGATGCACCCGTTGCCTTGATGCTCGGGAAGCGGTTGGGGCTTGTACTCTGCAATCTTCCATCCATACGACTCAGCGGCTTCGGCGTACGTAGTCTGGTCTTGCGGGGCAATGGTCATCCGGTTACTCCTCCACTACGCATGCGGAGCCCATTCCCTGTTCTCAATACGCTAGAAATCGCTTGAGGGTCGCGGTCGTCTCCACACTGGAAAGTTTGCACATCGTCGTCCACTTTAAGGTCACAGGCGCCCTGTCTACAAGCGGGAATGGACTGGGACGGATCACCGCGCGCGCCTCGTTTGAATAGTCCTTCTCCTGCCGTTTGGATTCGTCCGCTCTCAGTCATGCTGCCGCTCCTCAATCACGGCTGGTCCGAGCGCGTCCTTGCTCGGTCCTGCAAGAGACGTGCCTTCAGACCCATCGGGGCCACTCCAAACGCAGATCGCGTGGGTGATGGTTCGGTCTGAGCACTGGGGTCGACTGTCGATGGCCCTGTTGTCTCGGGTCCAGGATAAACGTTCGCAGTGCAGTGGAAGGCTTCACTAAGCGCCCCAGCCGCGACGCGGCCTTTCGCGGGTCGATCCCTGCGCTCCTGGCACAGTTCGACTGCGCGCTCAGCCTTTCCGTTCCTTTTTCTTGCTGCGCCGCTGTGTCGTCCCGCTGCCGCAACTGCCGCATTTCGGCGCGGAACTGCCACCGCGCTGGTCTCATCGCGCCTTTGGTGGAACATATTGAGGGCTTGTTTACCTTCCTGGCGCGCAACCTCGACGAGAGCTGCCCTGTCGTGATAGCAAAGGTAAACCTCGGCTCGAGACATATTCTCGAATCGCTCGCTGTCCCCGGTAAGCTTAGCTACGTGAGACGAGCGACCGTTCGGCGAGAAAACAATGATCTCGTTGACACAATGGAATTCGAAAGCGACCTCGACTTGGATGACGTGCTTGCGCGCTGCGAACAACCAATCTTGCTCCAGCGCCTCTGGGCAGCAGTAGAAAATGTCGAATCCCTGCCTCTGCTTGCCGTCCGGCCCGCTCAAACGCACGCGAATTCCATCACCGGTAAGAGTGGCTGATTGGACAGGCATCAGTTCCGCGCGGACTTTTTCAAAATCCATGCGATCCAGCGCGCCCACGCGGAATCGCTCCTCATACTTCCAGACCTCGTTAGGCGTTGGAAGCGTCCCCTTAACGACCATGTCATCGGTCAAGGGAAAATCTTGCGGCATCTTGTTGTAGGCGATGATGGCGGCCACAAAGATTCTCTCGATGTCCGTTCGGTCGTATGCGGCATCTTTCTCATGATCGACCTGCCGCCTCTTACGAACTTCTGCATTGGGCGCGAAGGCTTCTGTGCCGGGTTTGATGATCACGTGCACGAGATGAAAGCCATTTTCGACGAAGCCCTTGAGGTCGGGACGTAGACCGGGGCAGTTCCTAATTCCGGCCGCGATGGACCTGCAGATGCGTCTTGCCTCCTTGCTTGCAAGATCTCCTTGATCAGCCATGAACTCTTCCGGAAGAATGCCATGGGCTCGCCAGTCCTCGGGATCGTACGGAAGGTTTAGTCGTTTGCAGAGCGCGGCCTTGTCTTCACCGATGCTTAGGATGGCCTGAGTGGCTGGAATTAGCGAGGCATTCTCGAAGCCAACGTACCAGCCGACCGCCTTCCGACTGCGATGATCCATGACAAGGTACATGGTGCATTTGCCGACCACGATCTCCGGGTGATTTGTAGAGATCGCGGGTAGATCCAGGACGGACGCATCGATCTGGTAGATGTGTCCTATGCCGTGGCAGATGTCTTGGGCGGAGTTTGGCGTCGGTCGCTCATTCGCATCCACATGCTTGTCGCCTTTGCGTGCACGCGAGATCTCCTCTTTCGTCCACGTCGTATCTATAAAGTATTTCAACTGTCGTTTCGATGGAGTCTCGTTTCTTGGCTTGAGATAGCGGTCGCCGTTGCCGTCCCAATATGCATAGTGTTCCTCGAGCAGGTGCTGGTGTGTTTGAGGGATAGACGGCGGATTGTCCGGGTCGAAATAGAAATCCGTTACTACCGCACGCATGGCGGTGTAGTCGTCCTCTGTGCATTGGTAGTTGGTCATGCCTTTGGCGTGATAACCACGGTTGGCAGTTCCCTTTACATTGGGTCGCCCACAAAGTTCATAGTGGCCAAGCACTGCGTCTTGGGTCAGTCCCCTTTGCCAGAACCAGCGCAGGTACTTGAGCAATGTTTTCTCGGAAGGCATTCCGGGAACAGCCGCACGTTCGTGCAAGATTTGGCCGCGCAGTGCTGGGACAAACAACCTTGTGTCTCTTCGGTTCTGCACCAGCGGCTCAATGGCCGCCCAAGCCCGGTCGCTGACGCTGATGGATGATGACAGCGCTCTTCGCGATAAGGGCTGCAACGTCGTCGCCGGTCGTAGGAGCGATTGCGCCGACACGTTCACGGGTGGCATTTCGGTGTACACCTCATATTCGGTGCGCAGTTGACCAAAAGTGGTGAACTCGGGAAGAGATAGTGGCAGTTTCGTCTCGATCACCCAGCTTTCGTCATCCTCTTCACATGCGTAAAGAACGCGGAAAAGCGCAGCCGATTCCGTTTGCCTCAGGAGTTGATTG
>JAFECZ010000506.1 GCA_018241905.1 Pseudomonadota bacterium | reverse complement strand
AGGGCGCGCGAGGCCGAAGCCGAACGCTTCGACCGGCGCGACTTCCGCAAGGCCCTGGGGCAGTTCACCACCGGCGTGACCGTCATCACCACGCGCGGCATCGACGGCCGCCGCGTGGGCATGACAGCCAACTCGTTCTCGTCGGTCTCGCTCGATCCGCCGCTGGTGCTGTGGAGCCTGGCGCGGCAGGCGCCGAGCGTGGCCGACTTCACCGGCGCCAGCCATTTCGCGATCAACGTGCTGGCGGCGCACCAGCATCACCTGTCGCGCCAGTTCTCGACGCCGCAGCCGGACAAGTTCGGCGGCGTGGACTGCTGCGAAGGGACGGCCGGCGTGCCGCTGCTCAACGGCGTGATTGCGCGCTTCGTCTGCCGCAATGTGAAGCAGTACGACGGCGGCGACCACCTGATCTTCATCGGCGAGGTCGAACGCTACGACTGCTTCGAAGGCGAGCCGCTGGTCTTTCACTCGGGCTACTACCAGGTGGCCACCCGGCACCCGGAATGCGTGCAGTAAGCGCCAAGCCCGCGCATCATCCAACCCAATCATCGAACGGAGCACATCACATGCAAGACAAGGCACGCCACATCCGCATCCAGGCTACCGACGACAGCGGCAGCTTCAACGGCTACCTGGCCGTGCCAAGCTCGGGCAGCGGGCCTGGCCTGGTGCTGGCGCAGGAAATCTTCGGCGTGAACAAGACCATGCGCGAGGTGGCCGACTACTACGCCGAGGAAGGCTATGTCGTGCTCGTGCCCGACCTGTTCTGGCGCCAGCAGCCCGATGTCGAGCTGGGCTATTCGCCCGAGGACTGGAAGCGTGCCTTTGCGCTCTACCAGGGTTTTGACGAAGCACTGGGCATGCAAGACATGCAGGCCGCGATCACCGCGCTGCGCGGGCGGCCCGAAGTGCAGGACGCCAAGGTCGGCGTGCTGGGCTTCTGCCTGGGCGGCAAGCTGGCCTACCTGGCGGCATGCCGCACCGATGCGGATGTGGCCGTGGGCTACTACGGCGTGGGCATCGACGCGGCATTGGACGAGGCCGACCGCATCCGCTGCCACCTGACGCTGCACGTGGCCGAACTCGACGGCTTCTGCCCGCCCGAGGCGCGCGAGCGCATCGTGCAGACGCTGCGCGGACGGCCCAGCGTGCAGGTGCATGTGTACCCCGGCGTCGACCATGCGTTTGCGCGGGTGGGCGGCGAGCACTACCACCGGGCTTCGGCGCTGATGGCGCACGAGCGCAGCATCGCGACGCTCAAGGGCGCCATCGGCCCGCACTACGACCTGGCCGCGCTGTGGGACAAGCATTGCGAGTACGAGTTTGCGACGCGCAACGTCGACGACACCATGGCCACCATGGTGGCGCAGCCCTACGTCAACCACATCCCGACCATGACCGGCGGCGTAGGCTACAAGGCGCTGCACCACTTCTACACGAACTACTTCGTGAGCAGCAATCCGCCCGACACCTCGCTGGTGCCGATCTCGCGCACCGTGGGCGCCTCGCAGGTGGTGGACGAGATGCTGTTCTGCTTCACCCACACGACCGAGATCCCGTGGATGCTGCCCGGCGTGGCGCCCACCGGAAAGCGCGTGGAAATCCCGCTGCTGGCGGTGGTCAAGTTCCGCGGCGACAAGCTCTACCACGAGCACATCTACTGGGACCAGGCGAGCGTGCTGGTGCAGGTGGGGCTGCTCGACCCGGCCGGGCTCCCCGTGGCCGGGGTGGAGACGGCGCGCAAGCTGCTGGACGAGTTGCTGCCGTCGAATACCCTGATGGGGGCGGGCAAGGGAGGTTGAGGCCGCGCGCCCCGGCGACCGCCGGGGCCTACAGGTAGGTCCACAGCATCTTCGTCGCCAGCACGTACAGCAGGCAGGCGAAGACGCGGCGAAGAATGCCCAGCGGCAGCTTGTGCGCGGTGCGCGCGCCGAGCGGTGCTGTCAGCACGCTGCCGGCCACCAGGCCCAGCAGCGCCGGGCCGTACACGAACCCCAGCGACAAGGGCGGAAGGCCCGGAATGTTCCAGCCGCTGAACACATAGCCGAGCGTGCCCATCACGGCCACAGGAACGCCCAGCGCGGCGCCGGTGCCGATGGCGGTGGTGATGGAAACACCGCAGAACAGCATGAACGGCACGGTGAGAAAGGCGCCGCCCGCCGAGACAAGGCCGCACACCACGCCGATGAAGACCCCGATGGTGACCAGCGCCGGCGTACCCGGCAGGGCCCGCGCGGCAGACGGCTTTCGACCCAGGAGGATCTGCGTCGCGCCCGCATAGACGATCACGCTGAAGGCCAGCGCCAGCGCGCGCTGCGCAACCCACGCCGAAAGCGCCGTGGCCATCAAGGTCCCGATGACCATGGCCGGCCCCACGCGGCGCACCAGCGACCAGTCCACCCCGCCCAGCCGATGGTGCGCCCGCACGCTCGCGGTGGAGGTGAACATGATGGACGCCATGCCCGTGGCCAGGGCCAGGTGCACCACGTGGTCCGGCGCAAACTGCTGCGCGGTGAACATCGCGGCCAGCACGGGGACCAGCGTCATGCCGCCGCCGATTCCGAGCAGGCCGGCAAGAAACCCGATGATGGCGCCGGTGGCAAAGTAGATCGCTATCCAAGTCATGCGCGGAGTATCGCCATGAACCCGGACCCCGGCCGCGCCATCACGGATGCCTTGCCCCGGTTCGATGGGCGTGCGCAGCCCCGGTGGAAGAAGCTCAGCCCGGCACGCACACCATGGCGATGCTGATCCAGACGCCCACGCTGAAGTACGGCGTGAGCCAGAGCGCATCGGCCTTCCACACCGCCCAGCTGCCGCTTTGCACGCGGCGCTGCCAGGCGTCGCGCGCGCCCTGGTCCAGGCGCATGTAGGTCTGGCCGCGCGCGCGGCCGTGCTGGTAGCGGCGCCAGTACATCGGCACGTCCACGCCCAGCACATAGGCCACGAAGGCCATCGAGGCCACGATTCCGAAGATGGCCACCGACTGAACCCAGCCGCTGCTGTCCATGGCAATGACGCCCAGCAGCGCCGCCATCCAGCAAAAGCCCGCCGCCCAGAGCGAAGACTCGACGGCCTGCGTGATGTGGTTGAGCGTGAGCACGCTGTGCCAGCAAAAGCCCTGGGCCACCACCATGAACACCGGGATCGCCCACGCGGCCGACTGCACCCACGGCAAGCCGGCATGCACACCCAGGCGATGGACCAGCAGCCCCAGCTGCAGCGCAAAGCAGATCTCGGCAACCGTGGCCGCGGCGCGGCCCAGGAAGATGCTCGACAGGCGCGTGTCCACCACGACCAACCGCTCCAGGTCCACCCGCGGAAGCATCGAGCGGTAGGCGCACACCAGCACATACACGCCCGACAACGCCAGCTGCAGCCCGCCGTGCACGCCGCTGGCCTGCCCCGTGTGCAGCACGGCCAGCCAGAGGCAGACATTGAGCACGGCCAGCGCGCAAAGAACCCGCCACCACGACAGCACCCGCGCGTCCGCCTGGACGAGCCTTGCTACCGGAATCGCGTGACGAATTGATGACATGCGACGGCGAGACTAACCGGGAGCGGAACAACGGGGCAAGCCCTTCGGTCGGCTTCAGGCCGCCAATGACACCGCGCAGATTCGCCGTGGGCGCTTTCAAGATCCTTCCGGATGCTTGACCCAGGTCAAGCGCCAAACGCCATGCGCCTGTCTATGGTGGAGGGTTGCAAAGAGGAGACGTCGTGGAACTCGAGATACCGGAATTGCTGGCCGTCGCACTGCAGGGGCAGGTCGGTGCGCAATCGCC
>JAFECZ010000505.1 GCA_018241905.1 Pseudomonadota bacterium | reverse complement strand
TGCGCCTGGTCCGGCTTGCTGCGCGAGGGAATGGCTGCAAACGACGCCGCCCTGGCCGGTCTTGCCGACATCGACGACTTCGACCGCGAGTTCATCGGCTTCGACGTCGATCAATGGGCCCACGGCATCCGCGTGCGCCTGCTGAACCGGCTCGGCCGCTTCGACGACACGCTCCAGTACCTGGCACGGATCTCCGAGCGCGCCTCGGCCCGCGTCGACCCGGTCATGAAGCAGATTGCGCACCACGTCTACATCGACCTGGCATGGTGCAGCGGACGCAAGGGGTTCGTCGCGGAGCATGCCGAGCATGTGCTGCAGATCGCAGAGGCGTCTCGCAGCTCGTACACCCGCATCTTTGCCTACAGCTCGTGCGGCATCGCTTCCCTTGTCCTCGGCGACCATGCACAAGCCAGAAGCGCCTTCAACGAGGCCTTGACGCATCTGCGGCAATCGCGCGCCGCGATCGAGTTCGAACCGGAAGTGCTGGCCGGCCTCGCCGAATGCAGCCTGGCGCTCGGACTGCTCGACGAAGCGACGAACCAGGCCGAACTCGCCATCAATGCGGCAACCCACCAGAGCAACAGGATCGCGGAATGCAGGTCGCTGATCGCGCTTGCCAACGCTCTGGCGCAGCGCGGTCAGCCGGCGCGCACGCCGCGGCTCTTGCAGCGGGCCGAGGATCTGATCGACATCACCGGAGCGTGCGTGCTGCGCCCAAGGCTGGACGCCGCACGCGAGAACTGCCTGCGCACCCTCGCCGCCGATGCGGCGCCGCGCTCAGCCGCGGGGGCGCATCAGTAGGGTGTACTCGCGCATGCCGTAGCCGCCGAGCAGCTCGACGTCCATCCCCAGGTGCTGCTGGCAATGCGAGATCCAGCGCTCGGGCTGCGGGTAGTACAACTGCGCAATCCGTGCCCGCTCGTGCGCGGGAGGATGCAGGAAGTTGACCGCAAAACCCCGGCGGCTCGACGCCCGCATGCTCGCAAGCGTCTCGGCCACGAGCAGCTCCCAGGCCTGCTCGCCGGCGTCCAGCCTGACGTTGAACACGCCGCTCGCCACCGAATAGTCGGCCAACCTGGCAGCGTTGCACGACACCTGGAATTCGGCGGCCGCACGTCCCTGCCATTTGCGCCTGGCGGCCGCGACCATCGGCTGGCTCAGGTCCGTGCCCAGGTAGTCGATGCGCCGCTTGCGGTACTTCCGGTTCAGGTACTGAAGCAGCGCGCCATAGCCGCAGCCAACGTCGTTGAGCGAGAAGTCGCTGTCGAAGTCGCACACCTTGAGCAGCTGCACAAAGCGCATTTCCTGCGTGGGCACACACGACCAGTCCACGCCCAGCGGCGTGGGGCCGTGCTCCCGGATCTTCCCGGAGTAGTAGTCGTCGACGCCGGCGAGCTCAGGCGATGGCCAGGCTCGCGCAGCAGGCGCCATGGCGACGACCGCCTCAGCCCTTCTTGGCGCGCTTGCCGGCGCCCTTGCCGGCCTTGGCGGCGGAGCCCGGTTCCTTCGCCTTCATCGAGGCCTCGGCCGCCTGGACCGATTGCATGGGGATCGAAATGACCAGGTAGTCCTGCTCCAGGTAATGGATGGGACGGCCCTTCTCGGTGATCCTGACCTGCGAGTTTTCCTTGGCACCTTGCATGTCGTGCGAGGTGAAAAAGACCGGCAGCGGGGCCTTGGACTCGAGGTTCTTCTTCAAGGCGCGCACGATCGCTGCGTCCCCGTTCTGCCCGCGCTTGTTGGAGGCGTGCTTGTGGAGGTTGCCCACCAGGTTGAGCCAGCGGTTCTTCGTCTCGGTATTGCGTGCACCGACGTTCATCACCGCAACGCTGGACTTGAACGGGCGGCCTTCCTTGAAGATGTTGAACTCCTTTTGCAGCGCCGCCATTTCCTCGACGCCGCCAAAAAGAAGGTCTGCGCCCTGGGATGGAGCGAAGCGCAAGTTCAGCTCGTCCAGGATGCCGCCAATGTAGATATCGTGCTTCTGCATGAACCAACCCATGAGTCTTCTCCTTCTCTTGCAGGGTGGCGGGCAGTCTATACAGAATGTAATGATGGTCAAGAACTTTGACTTACATCCTGGGGCGGTGACGGATCGTCACAACGGCAATGCCGTTGTCCTCTTGATGCTCTCCAGCACAAAGCTGGTCTTGCAATCCTGAACGCTGGGGTGCTTGAGCAGGGTGTCCATCACGAAGCGCGAGTAGTGCGCCATGTCTGCCACCAGTACGCGCAGCAGGTAGTCCATCTCGCCGGTGAGCGAACTGCACTCCACCACTTCGGGCCAGCCGTGCACCGAGGCGCGAAAGGCATCCATGGGGCTGCGCTTGTGCGTCTCGGCATGCTTTTCCAGCCGCACGTTGATGTACGCGGTGAGCGTCAGCCCCACCCGCTCGGGCTGCACCAGCGCCACGTAGCCGGCAATGACGCCCGACTCCTCCAGCCGCTTGACGCGCCGCAGCGTGGCCGAGGGCGACAGGCCCACTTTTTCCGCGACCTGGTCGTAGGTGGCGCGGCCATCGGCCTGCAGCACCTCAAGCACGCGCAGATCGATCTTGTCGAGTTGGACTTGTGCGTTCATTCAAACGATTCTGCATGAATCCTGCAAACAGCGGCGTGCAAAAGCTGAAAAACGCAGTAACTCTGCGCGCTGAATTCGTAGCATCGACATCCATCTAACAACCACCCCTTGATGGAGACAACCGGCATGGCTGCTTCTGCTGATCTGTTCGACAACCCCATGGGCCTGCAAGGCTTCGAGTTCGTGGAGTTCGCCTCGCCCGTGGCGGGCGTGCTGGAGGCGCTGTTCGAGAAGCTGGGCTTCACGCTGGTGGCCAGGCACCGCTCCAAGGACGTGGTGCTGTACCGCCAGGGCGACATCAACTTCATCGTCAACCGCGAGCCGCACAGCCCCGCCTCGTACTTCGCGGCCGAGCACGGCCCCTCGGCCTGCGGCCTGGCCTTCCGGGTCAAGGACTCGCACCAGGCCTACAAGCGCGCGCTGGAGCTGGGCGCCCAGCCCGTCGAGATGGCCACCGGCCCGATGGAGCTGCGCCTGCCGGCCATCAAGGGCATCGGCGGCGCGCCGCTGTACCTGATCGACCGCTTTGAAGACGGCAAGAGCATCTACGACATCGACTTCGAGTTCCTGCCCGGGGTGGAGCGCCGGCCCGTGGGCCACGGCTTCCAGGTCGTCGACCATCTGACCCACAACGTGTATCGCGGGCGCATGGCGCACTGGGCGGCCTTCTACGAAAAGCTGTTCAACTTCCGCGAGATCCGCTACTTCGACATCCAGGGCGAGTACACGGGGCTGACCTCCAAGGCCATGACGGCACCCGACGGCCTGATCCGCATTCCGCTCAACGAGGAAGCCAAGCAGGGCGGCGGCCAGATCGAGGAGTTCTTGATGCAGTTCAGCGGCGAGGGCATCCAGCACATCGCGCTGCTATGCGAGGACCTGCCCAGCGCCATCGACCAGCTGCAGCTGGCGGGCATTCCGCTGCTCACCGCGCCCAACGAGGTGTACTACGAGAACCTGGACAAGCGCCTGCCGGGCCACGGCCAGCCGGTGGCGGATCTGCAGGCGCGCGGCATCTTGCTGGACGGCACGACCGAGGGCGGGCAGCCGCGCCTGTTGCTGCAGATTTTTTCCGAGCCGCTGCTGGGCCCGGTGTTCTTCGAGTTCATCGAGCGCAAGGGCAACTACCGCGAGGGCTTCGGCGAAGGCAACTTCAAGGCCCTGTTCGAGTCGCTGGAGCGCGACCAGATCAATCGCGGCGTGCT
>JAFECZ010000504.1 GCA_018241905.1 Pseudomonadota bacterium | reverse complement strand
TTGTAGACGCCACCCTTTTCCTTGAGTGCCTCCAGCCAGCGGGTGGTGAACATGTGGGTGTGAACGTCGATGGTCGTCATGCCTGTCGGTTTCCGGTTTCTCGTGATGAATGGACTGGCAAGCCCGGTCAAAGCCCGGCGCCTGCAAACACGTCGCGGATGTTCGGTCAAACGGGAAACGCCGGCCAGTTGGGCGAGTGATTCGCGATGACTTTTCGTCATCGGGCTGCGCCCCGTCGGGTGCCTGGTCTGTCTCTACTCGTCGAATGGCCGCTGGCCCAGCACGCCGATCACGTACTCGACAAAGCAGGTGATGCGCGAGGCCAGCGCGGTGTTGCGGTAGTACACCGCACTGATCGGCTGGCGCACGTCCAGCGTCTGGCGCTGGAACAGCGGCACCAGCCTGCCGCTCTTGCGATCTTCGCGCGTCATGAAGTCCGACAGGCAGACCACGCCCAGTCCGGCCAGGGCCATCTGCCGAAGCGTCTCGCCGCTGGACGAGGCAATGGCCGGCTGGACGCGAACGACGTTTCCGTCGGCGTCGCGAAGCGGCCAGTCGTTGAGCGACTCGGGCTGGCTGAAGCCCAGCAGCGTGTGCTGCGCCAGTTGGGCGGGCCGGGTCGGCGCCGCGTGGCGCTTCAGGTAGGCCGGGCTGGCCAGCACGCGCACGCGGCTGGTGCCCACGGGGCGTGCGTGCAGCGTGGAGTCTTTCAGCGACCCGATGCGAAATGCGACGTCGGTGCGCTTCTCGATGAGGTCGACGATGCCCTCGTTGGAATTCAGCTCCAGCTCCACCCCCGGGTAGCGGGCGCGAAAGCCTTCCAGCAAGGGAACGATGACGTGCAGCATGAAGGGCGTGGCGGCATCCACCCGCAAGCGTCCGACCGGCTGCATGCGGCGCGCGGCCATCTGTTCTTCCGCCGCGTCGACCGAGGCCAGGATGGCCCGGGCGTGCTCCAGGAAGGCCGCGCCCTCCTCCGTCAGTTCCAGCCGCCGCGTGGTCCGGCGCAGCAGCGTTGTCTGCAGCTTCTGCTCCAGCCGGCCCAGCGTGCGGCTGGTGGCGGAAATGGTCAGGCCGAGTTGCTCCGCAGCCGCGGTGATGGAGCCCGAGTCGACCACCGCCGCAAAGGCCTGGAGTTCGTCGAGGGTCGTTTTCATATTTGATTTTGAATCAAAAGAATTTGACTCATACAGGGCTTAATCCACAAATATAAACGCAGCACACTGAGGGCCATCGCAGAACTTGCACTGCACACCCCCAGGAGCTTTTCATGAACATCCCATCCTTCGGCGTCGGCACCTTCCGCCTGACCGGCCAGACCGTGATCGATTCGGTGCGCAATGCGCTCGACGTGGGCTACCGCGCCGTCGATACCGCGCAGATCTACGGCAACGAGGCCGAGGTCGGCCAGGCCATTGAACAAAGCGGCGTGAAGCGCGCCGAGCTGTTCGTCACCACCAAGATCTGGACCGAGCACTACGCCAGGGGCAAGCTCGTGCCGAGCCTGCGCGAGAGCCTGGACAAGCTGCGCACCGACTACGTGGACCTGACCCTGATCCACTGGCCGGCGCCCGGCAACGGCATCGAACTGCCCGAATACATGGCCGCACTGGCCGAAGCCAAGGCACTGGGCCTGACGCGCCAGATCGGCGTCTCCAACTTCAACATCGAGCTGACGAAGCAGGCCATCGCCGCGGTCGGCAAGGGCGAGATCGCCACCAACCAGATCGAACTGAGCCCCTACCTGCAGAACCCCAAGCTCACCGCCTTCCTGAAGGAACAAGGCATTGCCGTGACCTCCTACATGACCCTGGCCTACGGCAAGGTGCTGAAGGACCCGGTGCTGGCACGCATCGCGGACAAGCACCAGGCCACCGTGGCGCAAGTGGCGCTGGCCTGGGCATTGCAGCTGGGCTACGCGGTGATCCCCTCCTCCACCAAGCGCGAGAACCTCGCCGGCAACCTGCTCGCCCGCGACCTCAGGCTCGACGCAGGCGACATGGCGCTCATCGCTGCGCTCGAGCGCAACGGCCGCGAGGTCAACCCCGACGGCCTGGCCCCGGCGTGGGACTGAACACAGCGAACCAACCCGCCGGCAACACCATGACCATGAGCACCACCACCCCCGCCAGGCCGCCCTTCGCCGGGCGCAGCTTCCGCGTCGACTACGACGGCCTGTCGGCACACAACTGCTACGCCGAGGACGGCGAGTCGATCCGCTACGCCATCGTCGCCGGCCCCTACGCGGGGGCCAGCGGCCAGGCGGCCTGCCAGTGGCGGCAGGTGAGCGAGGGCGTCTACGCGATCTCCTGGCAAGAGGCCGACGGCGCCACCGTCGTGCACATCGACGACTTCGCAACGGGCCACTCGATGGCCTTCTTCACTGCGGCCGACCTGAGCTTTCACCGCATGCAGGGGCCGCTTACCGCGCTCGAGACACCATGAAAGTCAATCCCACCATCGCGCTTCTTGCGCTTGCCGTCGGCGCCTTTGCCATCGGCACCACCGAGTTCACCCCCATGGGCCTGCTGCCGGTCATCGCCGACGGCGTGCAGGTGAGCATCCCCACCGCCGGCATGCTGGTCACCGCCTATGCGGTGGGCGTCATGCTCGGCGCGCCGGTGATGACCCTGCTGTTCAGCCGCTTCGGCAAGCGCGCCGCGCTGATGTCGCTGATGGTGCTGTTCACCGTGGGCAACCTGCTGTCGGCGCTGGCGCCCGGCTATGCGACGCTGCTTGCATCGCGCCTGGTCACCAGCCTCAATCACGGGGCCTTCTTCGGCATCGGCGCCGTGGTGGCTGCGAGCGTCGTGCCCAAGGAGAAGCAGGCCAGCGCCATCGCTGCCATGTTCATGGGCCTGACGGTGGCCAACATCGGCGGCGTGCCGGCGGCCACCTGGATCGGGCAGCAGGTCGGCTGGCGGCTGGCCTTTGCCGGCACGGCCGCACTGGGGCTGCTCACCATCGCCGCGCTGTGGCTGGCACTGCCCAAGGGTGAGCCCGGCACGCCGCCCGATGTGCGGCGCGAACTGGCCGTGCTGACGCGCCCCGAGGTCCTTCTCGCCATGGGCACCACGGTGCTGGGCTCAGGCGCGATGTTCGCGCTCTACACCTATGTGGCGCCGGTGCTGGCCGAGATCACGCACGCCAGCCCGAACTTCATCGCCTTCGCGCTGGTGCTGATCGGTATCGGCTTCACGCTGGGCAACAGCCTGGGCGGGAAGCTGGCGGACTGGTCGCTGGAAGGCTCGACCAAGCTCATCCTCGGCTCGCTCGCCGTCGTCATGGCGCTGCTGCCGTTGGCGCTGACGAGTCATGCCGGCGCGGCCGTCGGCCTGGTGGTCTGGGGCGCGGCGGCCTTCGGCATCGTGCCGCCGGTGCAGATGCGCGTCATGCAGGCCGCTGCCCAGGCACCGGGGCTGGCGTCGTCGGTCAACGTGGGCGCGTTCAATCTGGGCAATGCCCTGGGCGCGGCGCTGGGCGGCGGGGTCATCAGCCAAGGCATGGGCTATGGCGCCGTGCCGCTCGTCGGTGCTGCGCTGGCGGCCGGCGGGCTGGTCCTGGTGTGGATCGGCGGAACCCGTCGCCGCGCTGCGCAGTGCGCGTGAACTGCGCTGCGCAACCGGGCGGGCATTCCCGCGCGGCCCCGGCTCACGCCGGCGCGAGGGCCAGCTGCCGCGCCATGCGGCGCACGGCCGCGGGGATGGGCGCCACCATCGGCGCATCCAGGCGCGCTGCCAGCCCGATGGCGGCCTGACCCAACGGGCCGCCGCCGATGATCACGGCCTGCGC
>JAFECZ010000503.1 GCA_018241905.1 Pseudomonadota bacterium | reverse complement strand
CCTCGCCGTGGGCAAAGTTGATGAGATTGATAATGCCGTACACCATCGTATAGCCCAGGGCTATGAGGGCGTACATGCTGCCGAGGACCAGACCGTTGATGATCTGTTGCAGCAAGATGTCCATATGAGGGTTCCCTTTTTCGTTGCAGCCTTTGGAGCTGCTTCCATTGACCATGACGCCCGGTCGGCGCAGAGGCCTTTTACTTAGCAAAAAACCCGCCAGCGACGGGTTGGCTGCGGGTTAGTGGGCGGGATTGTAGTCAAACGAAATCGCCAAATCGGGCCAATCTGGGCGGGGTTTTCCCGCTACACGTTGCGCCGCAAACAGATGATTTGGCGCGGGCTGTCAGGCACTTTCGTTGCGCTTTCGAAGCTCGCGCAGCTTCTCGGCGATGCGGATTTCAAGCCCCCGCTCCACCGGGCGGTAGAAGCCCGGCGGGTCCATGCCCTCGGGCAGGTATTTTTCGCCGGCGGCAAAGCCCCCTTCTTCGTCGTGCGCGTAGCGGTAGCCCTTGCCGTAGTCCAGTTGCTTCATGAGCTTGGTCGGCGCGTTGCGCAGGTGCATGGGCACCGGGCGGGTGCCATCCTTCTGGACGAAGGCGCGGGCCTCGTTGTAGGCCTTGTAGACGGCGTTGGACTTGGGCGCCACCGCCAGGTAGACCACGCATTCGGCCAGCGCCAGTTCGCCCTCGGGCGAGCCCAGGCGCTCGTAGACTTCGGAGGCATCCAGCGCCAGGCGCAGGGCGCGCGGGTCGGCCAGGCCGATGTCCTCGCTGGCCATTCGCACCAGCCGGCGGGCCATGTAGCGTGGATCGGCCCCGCCGTCGAGCATGCGCACGAACCAATACAGCGCCGCATCGGGGTCGCTGCCACGCACGGACTTGTGCAGCGCCGAGATGGTGTCGTAGAACTGCTCGCCGCCCTTGTCGTAGCGACGCATGCGCTCGCCCAGCACGCGCAGCAGCCAGGCATCGGCGATTTCGGCCAGCTTCTCGGTGCGCGCGGCCACGGCCAGGGTCTCGAGCGTGTTGAGCAGGCGCCGCGCATCGCCGTCGGCATAGGCGATCAGCCGCTCCAGAGCCGCCGGCTCGATGGGCGGCAGCGCGCCCAGGTCCTGCGCCTTGGCGACGATCTGCTTCAGGTCGGCCTCGGCCAGCGGCTGCAGCACGTAGACGGCAGCCCTGGACAGCAGCGCGGAGTTGACCTCGAAGGAAGGGTTTTCTGTCGCTGTGCCCCCCTAACGGTACATACTTTTGCTCAACCTCTTCTCTAAGATGTATGTACGCGAACTATGTAGGCAGAGGGTGCGATACATAGTTTCTCGGAGTTCGGGAGTTTTTGTTTTTTTTTTGGGGGGGTGCAGGGGGGGAGGGCAGTTATCCACAGGCAGGCCTACGGCGGGGTGCGCCGTATTTAGTGGCCTGCTGCCAAGCGCTCCATCTGCAGCATCAGCGTAGAAGGCTTAGACCGCAAAGCGGCCGCGAGCGCAACCACGGTGTCTAAAGCGGGCGAGGTCAGTCCTCGCTCGACCCGCGACACGTAACTCGGCGACAGATTCGCTTTAGCAGCAAGCTCCACCTGCTTCAACTTGAGCTCTTTGCGCCGCATCTGAACCGCCAGTCCAAAGCTGGCAATTTCGTCTTGCAATCTTCCTCTTACAGCCACCCCCTTGGTGGCTCGGGCAAGTTTGCAATACACTACTAGGCATATATGCCCAATTCCAATTTGCTGCGTCTTTCCTGACCAGTCCATCTAGGTCTGGAGGGCAGTGAAGAGGTTTAGACCATGTCCGACTTTGTTCCCTTCGGAGTAACCACCGCATCGCTTCGTGCTCTTGCGGTGGTTCGCAGCGAACTATTCCTCGTGACGCTCGCCGAGGAAGCTGAGGAATTTGAAGGTAGCGACCTAAAACGAATCGCTTCACAGTTGCTGCGGCATTTCCCCAGGCGCTCGGACCTCCTTCTCAGCACCCGCGAATGCTCAGCGGTCTGGGACTTTCCAACCAACTTGACAGAGGTGCAGTCAGACTTGACGGGGTTCGGCGACCAAGGTGTCGATGAATCACTCTCGTCGACCACCCCTCGCCTTCGTACGCTCGCTGTGGCCCGCATGGAAGTTTTCTTGAGCAGCCTCGTAGCCGATGAGACGAGGTACGGCACGTCTGAGCTGCGGCAGGCTGCTCATGACCTGCTGCGCCACTTCCCAAGGTACTCGGACCTCTTGGAATGCAGCAAGCGTTGCCCAGAAATCTGGAAGGTGCCTCGGATGATGCGCACGCCAGGGGACGACTTCGACCTCGGCTACAAAGTCACCGCACTGGAACCGCGTCCGGCAAAGCCGTTTGACAGCTATGAGCGCGAACATTCCTGACGACTTTCCTGGCGCCAGCTACGAATCCTTCGTTCCTGGAGGTCAGGCCAAGTTCATTGCGGAGCTAGTTGACGGCAAGTATGTGGTCGGGCTCACGAGGCGTGAGCGCGGCTCTCGCTATCGAGGCTGCCAGGACCTGGTGGACCAACTGGTTCCCCTCAGCCAAGCGGAAGACAAGCGGCATCCCGACTTCTCCCCCGACCGTCACCTCCGCCGTCTCAAGAATGGCATCCTGCGCAAGGGCTGGGACTTGTCGGCGGCCGAGACGGACTGGATTGTGAAGCGGGTCGGTCAGGTGATGGGCTGGGTTGGCGCCAGAGGTTAGCCGCATGGAGTCTAAGCCCTTCTCTCTGGAGACAGCATTCAAGAGGCTGAGCCGACTCGCGGATGAGGACGCCTCGCCTGGGGCCCTCTATTGGATGCGAACGATACAGGCGCTACGCGATGCGGACGAAGGCACTCGTCTCTCAGGCGGCGACTATGGACCCGGTCGCGCCCTCGATGCTATGTGGCGGTGGAGTGCTGAGGATGGCGACATTGGCTGCGAGTACTGGACCTACGTCGCCTCGCTACTTCGATGAGAACACGAACGTACGAAGGCAACGCGCCCTCGCAGTTGCTGTATCCGGTGAACCCATGCTCCATCAACACAGATTCGACCTGCTTTGAGGCGCGCGAGGATATCCGCAGGCAGTGCTGCGACAGCATCGAGTCGTAAGGTTCCACGCTCGACTGTCAGCGGACGCCGTTACAAGCTCCGAACACCCGGTTCAGACAGGGTTGAGCCGTCACCGTCGTCAAATAGTTCAACGAGCTTCGTCAGTCTCGCCACCAACTCGGCGCGCTCGAGCGACTCAGGCGGCGTGCAGGTGGCGAGCCGCTGCAGAACGTCCGGCAGCAAACTGGCCTGTTCGAGAATCGATGCGTTTGGCGAAAACTGTGACATAAGAGCCAACTCCCAGGCGGGTTGCCATATTGTTCCGATGGCCTGGACGCGCGTTATCGCAATTTGTCTGCCCTAACGATACTTGGCGCAGCGGCAGACAGTCTAGGAGCGCGAACCGTCGGCCGCCGGGGTAAGGCTGGAGTGGGTTGCGCTACTATTTTGGCCTTGAGCCAAGGATGCGGACGCCCTAGCGGCCTGTTTCGGCCGAACTGGGCCTCGCAGGCGCGACCCCAGCGGCGACGTAAACTCTAGTTCTATCCGCCGCGTCGCGGCCTGAGGAGCGACCATGCTTTCGCCCGACGTTCAGTCGCGCTTGCTCGGCGACATCGACGCCACTGCACTGCTCGAATCTCGGCCGGCCCGCATTCCGAATTGGCGCGCAGAGTCGCAAGCGTTGGAGCGCCTAATCGACGTGTTCATCAACAACCCCGACGCGCTCGCACAGGCTTTGGCCGATACCGCGCTGGCCATGACCGGGGCGCACGCT
>JAFECZ010000502.1 GCA_018241905.1 Pseudomonadota bacterium | reverse complement strand
CGTTCGCAGGGCGCGCGTTCGCAGGGCGCGCGTTCGCAGGGCGCGCGTTCGCAGGCCCCGTCCTCTAAGTCCTAGCTGCGGGCGGGCGCGTCCTTCTTGCCCAGCAGCTTCTTGCCCGCCTCCACCGCCAGCAGCACCACGGCGCCGGCGACGACGCCCACCGCCAGGTTGGCCAGCATCGACCCCAGCATGGCGGCGGCCGCGCCCCATTGGCCCACCCAGGCCTCGATGGCGTGCCCCAGCGCCGGCACGCCGTGCACCAGGATGCCGCCGCCCACCAGGAACATCGCGGCCGTGCCCAGGACGGAAAGCATCTTCATCAGCCACGGCGCCAGGCGCAGCAGGCCGCGGCCCAGCGCCTGCGCCGCGCCGTTGGCCCGCTGGCTCAGGTACAGGCCCGCGTCGTCGATCTTCACGATGCCGGCCACCAGGCCGTAGACCCCGATGGTCATGGCAATGGCAATGCCCACCAGCACCGTCAGCTGCGTGCCGAAGGGCTGGCCCGCCACCGTGCCCAGCGTGATGACGATGATTTCGGCCGAGAGGATGAAGTCGGTGCGGATCGCCCCCTTGACCTTGTCCTTCTCCACCGCGCGCAGGTCCACCGACTGATCGGCCAGCGCCTGCTCCAGTTCGGCGCGCTCGGCCTGCGCTTCTTCCTTGTGCAGGAACTTGTGGGCCAGCTTCTCCACGCCCTCGAAGCACAGGAAGGCGCCGCCCACCATCAGCAGCGGAATCACGGCCCAGGGCAGGAAGGTGCCGATGAGCAGCGCCGCCGGCACCAGGATCGCCTTGTTCACGAACGAGCCCTTGGCCACGGCCCACACCACCGGCAGCTCGCGGTCGGCCTTGACGCCGCTGACCTGCTGCGCGTTGAGCGCCAGGTCGTCGCCCAGCACGCCGGCCGTTTTCTTGGCCGCGACCTTGGCCAGGACCGAGACGTCGTCGAGCACCGTGGCGATGTCGTCGAGCAGCAGCAGCAGGCTGGAGGCCATGGTGGAGTGGAAATGAGTTGAACGAAGGTAAGCATCCTACCGGCGGGTCTGGACAGGCTCGCACATGCCGGGTAAGTTCGCCCACTTCCGCCAACCTCGGCACCCTGGGAGCTCAATCAATGAAATTCACAAAAATCAGCACCGCTCTTTGCGCCGCCGCCTTCCTGGCGGCGTGCAGCACCAGCAGCCCGCCTCCATCTTCTTCAGCGTCTGCCGCACCTGCGGCTTCGTCTTCGGGCGGCATGGGCGCCTCCAGCGCCGCCGCGCCGGCTTCTGCCGCGCCTTCGCAGAACCTGGTGGATCCCTCGGCCGTGCAGGCCCTGAAAAACATGGGGACCTACCTGCGCACGCTGCAGCGCTACCAGGTCACGCTGGACCTGACCGGCGAGCGCGTGCTCCAGGACGGCCAGAAGCTGATGCACTCCGCTTCGGCCGACATCGACGTGGCGCAGCCCAACCGCATCAAGGCGGCCACCACCACGGCCACGTCGCGGCGCGTGCTCAACTTCGACGGCAAGAAGGTCTCGCTGCTGTTCCCCGACTCCAATTACTACTCTTCCGTCGACTACGCCGGCACGGTGGGCGACCTGGTGCAGAAGCTGCGCACCGACTTCGGCGTCGAGCTGCCGGCCGCCGACCTGTTCGTCTGGGGCACGCCTGCTGCGCCCTACGACAACATCCAGTCGGCCATGAATGCGGGCCAGGCCATCGTGGGCGGCACGCTGTGCGACCAGTACGCCTTCCGCCAGGCCGGCATCGACTGGCAGATCTGGCTGACCGCCGGGGCCAATCCGCTGCCCATGAAGCTGGTCGTCACCAGCCTGCAGGACGACGCGCGTCCGCAGTCGGTCACCGAATTCCGCTGGAACCTCAAGCCAACATTCAAGGATTCCGCCTTCACCTTCGTGCCGCCGGCCGGCGCGAAGGCCATCAACATGGTTCCGGTCAAGAAGCAATAAAGGGGAGCACGCACACCATGACAAAAACCAATTCGAATTTCCTCGGACGATCGCTCGCGGCCATCTCGGCGGCCATCCTGCTGGCCGGCTCCATGGCGCCCGCGCAGGCGCAGCGGCATGCGGGCGGCGGCGGCGGCGGTGGCCATGCCGCGGCACGCGGGGGTGCTGGTGGCGGCGGCGGTGCCCATGCCGCGGCACGCGGGGGTGGCGGCGGCGCTGCTGCGCGGCCCCAGGTCAACAACACCAACGCCGATTCGCGCACGCGCGACGTGCGCAACACCAGCGTGAACAACGTCAACGCCAACCGCAACGTCAACGTCAATTCCAACCGGAACGTGAACGTGAACGTGGACAACCACGGCGGCGGCTGCTGCGGCTGGGACAACGACTACCACCCGGTGGCCACGGCAGCGGCGGTTACCGCAACGGTGGCCGTCACCTCCGCGGTGATCGGCTCCATGACCCGCACGGTGCCCGCGGGCTGCGTGCCGGTGAACTACGGCGGCATGGTCTACCAGCAGTGCGGCGCCACCTGGTACGTGCCGCAGAACGGCCAGTACATGGTGGTTGCGCCGCCGTACTGACAGCAGGCTTTCCGGTCCAGCAGCCCAAGGCGGCCGAAAGGCGCCTTGGGCTGTTTTGCTTTCAGGCCGAGGTGGGCGTGATGGGGATGTAGATCTCCCCGCCCGCGCGGCGGAATTCATCCGCCTTCTGCGCCATGCCCTGCTCCAGCGCCGCTTCTTCGCTCACGCCCTGGGCTGCAGCGAATTCGCGCACTTCCTGCGTGATCTTCATCGAGCAGAACTTGGGGCCGCACATGGAGCAGAAATGCGCTTCCTTGCTCGAATCCTTGGGCAGGGTCTCGTCGTGGAAGTCGCGCGCCGTCTCCGGGTCCAGGCTCAGGTTGAACTGGTCGTGCCAGCGGAACTCGAAGCGCGCCTTGGACAGCGCGTCGTCGCGCGCACGCGCACCCGGGTGCCCCTTGGCCACGTCGGCCGCATGCGCCGCGATCTTGTAGGCAATGATGCCGGCCTTGACGTCCTCGCGGTCGGGCAGGCCCAGGTGTTCCTTGGGCGTGACATAGCACAGCATGGCGGTGCCGAACCAGCCGATCATGGCCGCGCCGATGGCCGAGGCAATGTGGTCATAGCCCGGTGCCACGTCGATGGTCAATGGGCCCAGCGTGTAGAAGGGCGCCTCGTGGCAGTGCTTGAGCTGCTCTTCCATGTTGGCCTGGATCATGTGCATGGGCACGTGGCCGGGGCCTTCGATCATGGTCTGCACGTCGTGCTTCCAGGCCAGCTTGGTCAGCTCGCCCAGCGTGCGCAGTTCGGCGAATTGCGCTTCGTCGTTGGCGTCTGCCGCGCAGCCGGGGCGCAGGCCGTCGCCCAGCGAGAAGCTCACGTCGTACTGCTTCATGATGTCGCAGATGTCTTCGAAGTGCGTGTACAGGAAGCTTTCCTTGTGGTGCGCAATGCACCACTTGGCCATGATCGAGCCGCCGCGCGAGACGATGCCGGTGCGCCGCGCCGCCGTCAGGTGGATGAAAGGCAAACGCAAGCCGGCATGGATGGTGAAGTAGTCCACGCCCTGCTCCGCCTGCTCGATGAGCGTGTCGCGGTAGATCTCCCAGGTCAGGTCCTCGGCCACGCCGCCCACCTTTTCCAGCGCCTGGTAGATCGGCACCGTGCCGATGGGCACCGGCGAGTTGCGCACGATCCAGTCGCGCGTGGTGTGGATGTTGCGGCCGGTGGAAAGGTCCATCACGTTGTCCGCGCCCCAGCGGATCGCCCACACCAGCTTTTCGACTTCTTCCTCGATGCTGGAGGTGACGGCCGAGTTGCCGATG
>JAFECZ010000501.1 GCA_018241905.1 Pseudomonadota bacterium | reverse complement strand
GGGCCGCAACCACATCCGCGTCGACGTCTTCCACGAGAAGCTGCCGGCGCGCCTGCAGGCCGTGCTGAACTGGTTCTCGGTGACGACGCTCGCCGTGCTGGGGGTGTTCATCGCCTGGGTCGCCTTCAAGGTGATCGCGGACACGCTGGAGTACGGCAGCACGGCGCAGACGCCCTGGGCCACGCCGCTGGTCTATCCGCAGACGGTCTGGTATGCGGGCCTCGTGATCTTCGCGCTGGTGGCCATCGCCTACACGCTGCGGGCCACGCAGCTGCTGCTGGCCGGTCGCGTCGACGTGCTCAACAACGACTTCCAGCCCAAGAGCGCCAAGGAAGAACTCAAGGAAGAACTCGACGACCTGGCCCAGCGCCAGGACGCGGAAGGAGCGCAGAAATGAACATTGCCTTCGTCGGCCTGGCCTTCTTCGCCATGATCGGGATGATGCTGGTCGGCATCCCGATCGCGGTGTCGATGGCCCTGGTGGGCACCGTGGCGGGCATTGCCGCCTACGGCACTCCCTTCATGGAGTCCATCGCGCCGGTGGTCTGGGGCGTGCAGAACGACAACCTGCTCACCTCCATTCCGCTGTTCGTGCTGCTGGGCGAGCTGCTGCTGCGCTCGGGCATCGCCGACCGCATGTACATCGCCCTGTCGGCCTGGCTGGGCCGGCTGCCGGGCGGGCTGCTGCACACCAACATCGGCAGCTGCGCGCTCTTCGCCGCGACTTCGGGCTCCTCGGTGGCCACGGCCGCCACGGTGGGCACGGTGGCACTGCCCTCGCTGCAGCGGCGCGGCTATTCCATGCGCGCCTCGCTCGGCTCGCTGGCCGCGGGCGGCACGCTGGGCATCCTGATTCCCCCGAGCGTGAACATGATCGTGTACGGGTCGCTCACCAACAACTCGATCGGCAAGCTGTTCATCGCCGGCATCATCCCGGGCCTGCTGCTGACCAGCTGCTTCATGCTGTGGATCTGGATCTCCAGCGTGATGTCGGGCGAGGTCAAGCGCGAGGAAAAGGTGCCGCTGCCCGAGCGCATCGCCACGCTGCGCCACCTGGTGCCGCCCATGGTGGTGTTCGGCATCGTGATGGGCAGCCTGTACTTCGGCATCGCCACCACCACCGAGAGCGCCGCCCTGGGCGTGCTGGCCGCGCTGTTCTTCGTGTGGACCTCGGGCAAGTTGAACTGGCAGGTGCTGCGTACCTGCTTCATCTCGACCGCACGGGTGAGCGGGATGATCCTGCTGATCATCATGGCGGCCTTCATCCTCAACCTCACCATCAGCCTGACCGGCGTGGCCGAGGCGATGACCAAGTGGGTCGCGGGACTGGGGCTGAGCGCCACCGGGCTGATCCTGGCGCTGATCGTCTTCTACCTGATCCTGGGCATGTTCATGGACGTGCTGTCGATGCAGGTGGCCACCATCCCGATCACCTACCCGATCGCCGTGGCGCTTGGCGTGGACCCGATCTGGTTCGGCATCTTCATCGTGCTGATGTGCGAGCTGGGCCTGATCACGCCGCCGGTGGGCATGAACCTGTTCGTTGTGCACGGCATTCGCCCCGACAAGGGCGGGCTGGAAGACGCGATCTGGGGTGCCCTGCCGTACGCTGCGATCATGATCGCCTTCACGATCCTGCTGATGCTCGTCCCCGAGTTGGCGATCTGGCTACCCTCGCACATGTGACCCGGGAACGGCGCCGCCATCATCGGGACCAGATCCCGATGATGCCTACGTGATGGCGCATGCCTGCACGCCGGCGGCCAACGAAGGCACGTCGCTGGCAACGCGCTAACGCGCTATAGGCGCAACACTTCGAGCTGCAAGCAACGGCTTGTGCGGCACCGCGCGCCGCAGTAGCCTCCCGATGGGCAAGTCCCTGGGATGCAACCCGGAGGTGCACATGGAAGCCTCGCTTTCGCGTCTTCGCAGCAAGCTTGAGGAGGTGCAGCACACCGTCGAGGGATCGAGGTTGTCCTGGGCGCGCGAGTCGGCCTTCGACTTCGCCGAGCGACTGGGGCACGTGCTTGATCTCTTCGAGGAAATCGACGCCCTCATCCTCACGCGCCACGCCGATCCGGCCTCGATCGAGCCTTTGCGCACACGCATGTCCGATCAACTGGGGCGGATCAACGAGCTCCTGGAGCTGGAGCTTGCGCCTGCCCTTGCGGCCGAGGATCGGGCGGCAGCCATGCCGGTCGTCGCCGCCTTGGACACGGCGATCGCCCATGCCGAGGAAACCTGGTCGGCCATCCAGACGGCGGCCGGCGGGTCGCCTTAGGCGGCAACGAGGCGCGCGGCCAACTGTCTCGCCGTTCGCGCGCTGGCACTCTTGCCGGCAATCGCCAGCGCCGGCCGGTGGGCCAGCATTCGCTCGAAGACAGCCTGCACCTCTTGTGCAGAGATGTCCTCGATCGCCGCAATCGCATCGGCCATGGGTGTCACGGTTGCGCTGGCAAAGAGCTCCTCGACGGCCTGCTCCATGGCCGCGTAGGTCCGTTCTCCGGCGCGCACACGCGACACGATCAATTGGTTCTTCGCCCGCTCCAGGTGCACCGGATCGATGTTCGTTGCTTGCGCGCGCAGCAAGCTGGCCGTCGACGACACCAGCGCGTCGAGCTTGTCGGGCGTCGTGACGGCATGAACCACGAAGTTGGCCCAGACGTCCCCGCTGTCCATCGTGGCATGCGCCGTGTAGGCCAGGCCGAGTTGCTCCCGGACCCTTTCGACCAGGGGCGCCGACATCCCGCCTCCGAACAGGTTGGCGGCCAGCGAGGCCGCAAGGCGCCACCGCTGCTGCGGGATTTCAACGTCCCGCACGGGAGACAGTGGGTAGCCGATGTTCAGGAAGACCTGGGACACCTGCGCAAAGCGCCGGGCCACGGCAAGACCCACGTACTTCGCGGGCCTGGCCGGCAATGGCCCGGGCAGCTGGGCCGAAGGCATCGCGGAAAAGAGGTCCCCGGCGAGCGCCAGCCAGGCTTCGACATCGAAGTTCCCGGCCGCCGCGACGACGGTGTTTTCCGCGACGTGGTGGGCCTGGACGTGCCGCACCAGATCCTCCCGGGTGAAGCCTTCGATGTTCCCGACGGTGCCAATCACCGGCATGCCCATGGGGTCGTCACCCCAGACGGCGCGGTCGAGCAGCTCGCTGGAAGTGTCCTGCGGGTCCTCCTCGTACTCGATGGCTTCCTGGCGGATGACCTCCAGCTCCCGCTGAAGTTCGTCCTCGGGAAACGTGCTGTTCAGGACGATGTCCGCCGTCATGCGCAGCAGTTGCTCCGCATGACGGCCCAGGCCGGTCATGAAGTAGCCGGTGGTGTCCTTGCTGGTGAACGCGTTGACGTCCGCGCCCAGCCGCTCCGCATCCAGGTTGATGGCCTGCACGCTTCGGGTGGCGGTCCCCTTGAACGCCATGTGCTCCAGGACATGCCCGACGCCGTTCGTGACCGGGGATTCATCGCGCGAGCCAACGCGCAGGAAAACGCCCACGCTGGCGCTTCGCACGTGGGGCATGGGAACGGCGAGCAGCCGCACCCCGTTCGCAAGCGTGCGAAGGACGATGGTCGTGGGCGCTGTCGACAGCAAGACCATGACTCAGCGGCCCTCTGGCTGCTGCAGCCTCACGCCGATGCCGTAGAGCGCGAGCAGTCCCAGCACGTGCCCGACGGCAACGCCGGGCTCCCCTGCTTCGATGCGGCCGATGGTTTGGATATGCACACCCAGGCGGGCCGCGGCTGCGGCCTGCCCTTCCCCGGCCGTCGTTCGGGCCAGCCGCGCCGCCGCGCCCAATTCCCGGATCGAGTCCAGG
>JAFECZ010000500.1 GCA_018241905.1 Pseudomonadota bacterium | reverse complement strand
GCATCTACGCAGGCGACGCGAGGCTGCAGACGCCCAACATCGACAACAGCGGCGGACAGCTCAGCGTGAGCGAGCTGGCCGTGAGCGGCCCGCGCTTCAGCAATGCGGGCGGCACGCTGAACGTGGCCAAGGGGTTCACTGCGCAGGTCGGCCAGTTCGACAACGCGGGCGGCCATTTGCGCGCAGGCAGCATCGACATCGATGCGACCGGTGACGTTCACAACGGCGACGGGCAGCTTCGAAGCGACAGCGATATCCGCATCGTTGCGCAAGGTGTGGTTCAAAGCAGCGGAAGCGTCACGGCAGCACGCCACGTCGATGTCGTTGCGGGCGCGGTCCAGGCCGACGACAACAGTACCCTTGGTGCAGGCGTGCATGCCGATGGAAGCATCGGGCGGGAGGGCGATCTTCGCGTTCAGGCGTCAGGGGAACTCGCCGCGCACGGCATCGTCGCCGCGGCGGGCGACTTGCACGCCCAGGCCGACTCGGTGGACCTGAGTGGCAGCCGAACCAGCGCATCGAACATCACCCTGACGGCCGCGCAGGGCGACCTGAACACTCGCCGCGCTTCGGTGGTGGCTGCGGAGGGCCTCCAGATCCAGGCCCAGGGCGCAGGTGCGACCTGGCGCAACGACGGTGGCACGGCGCAGGCGCAGCAACTCACCGTGAACGTGCCCGGCATCAGCAATACGGGCGGCGGCGTCATCTCGCAGCTGGGCAGCGCGCCGCTGATCCTGGCGCCGCGCGATGCGAACGCAGTCGCAGGCGGCATCGACAACAGCGGCGGGAGCATCGTCAGCCATGGCGATCTTCGGATCGATGCGGCGTTCCTGGCAAACCGCGGCGGCACGTTGAGCTCGACGGAAGGTTCGATCGAAGTCGGCACAGGCGGGTTGAACAACGAGGCCGGCCTGGTCCAGTCCAAGGGCCGGCTGACGATCGACACGCAGGGCCAGCAACTGAACAACGCGGGGGGCGGCCAGATCCAGTCCAAGACGGACGTCGTCATTGCTTCCGGGGCGCTGGACAATGCCAAGGGCTTCATTGCCGCCGACGGGGCACTGACCATCTCCTCGGGCGAGGTGAACAACGACGAAGGCCTGCTGCGGTCCAAGGGTGGACTGGCCATCGATACGCATGGGCAGCGCCTGAGCAACAGGAATACGGCGGCTGCCGAGGGTGGCATCAGCAGCGGCCAGACTGTGGTCCTGGCCGTCGGCCAGCTGGACAACCGGGGCGGCCAGACCTTGTCGGACGGGGATCTTCAGCTGACCGCTACCCGTATCGACAACTCGGCGGGGCTGATCCACGCGCTGGGTCGCGTGGACCTGCGGGCCAAGGAAATCGACAACACCGCCACGCTCGATGCCGACTCGCCCCAGGCGGCGTTGGCAGCAGCTGCGACGGACGGCGCTGCACCGGCACACGGCATCCAGGGCCAGCAGGTTGCCATCGCCGCGGATGCGCTGAACAACGCCAATGGCGCCATTCGCGGCGGCCAGGACATTACCGTCGTGAGTGGTGGCCGCATCGACAACAGTGGCGGCCTCATGGCGTCCAACAATGCGCTGTCCATCCAGGACCCGGCGAGCACATCGGGCGCAAGCGCGCGAACCCTGGAGGTGGTCGACACCGGCGGCATGCTCATCGCCAACGAGCGCGTTGCCATCGATGCGAAACAGGCCGGCCTGGACGGCACGCTGGCCTCGGGCCGGGACTTGTCGATTGCGCTGCAGGACGACATCGACAACATCGGCGAGATCAGCGCGATTCGAAACCTGAGCCTGTCCACCCGCGGCAATATCCGCAACAGCGGCAAGATCGTGGCGGGTGAGTCGGTCAGCGTTCGTGCCCAGGATATCGACAACGCCGCCACGGGCGAAATTTCTGCCGCGAGCACGCACGTCGAGGCGCAGGGAACGTTGACCAATCGCGGGCTGATCGATGGCGCGACCACCCGCGTCGACGCGGCCACGGTCGACAACGTGGGCAGCGGCCGAATCTACGGCAACGAGTTGTCGATCCAGGCCAAAACGCTGAACAACCTGGCCGAAACCATCGACGGCAAGACGCAAAGCGCCACCATCGCCGCGCGCAGCCGGCTGGACATCGGCGCCAAGGAAATCAACAACCGCGACAACAGCCTCATCGCAAGCGATGGCGACCTGTTCATTGGCGGCCAGTTGGACGACCAGTACCACGCTGCCGGGGTCGCAACGGTGCTGAACAACCGGGGCTCCAGAATCGAATCGACCGGCAACATGGGCATTGCCGTTGCGAGCCTCAACAACATCAGCGAAGGCATCAGCTGGGAAGTGAAGCCCGGTGAGCCGAAGCACGTGGTTCAGTATTCCGTGGCGGGCGACCCCAAGCGCTATGACGCGTCCGAGGTGGTCTTCATCAGCTACCGTGGCCGCGTCTTCGACACCAGCGACCCGCGCTCCCCGGGCGACCTGGATCTCACCTACCTGGTGGTCCCCGCGCCCGAATACCCACTGGAGCGTTTCCGCCAGTACTACTGGAACCCGCCCGCCTACAGCAGCGACACCTCCGAGGTTCGGTACAGCGGCGGCGAGAACGACACGTCGCAAACGGTCAACACCCCGGGCGCCTGGTATGCGGCGGACAATCCGATCTGGGTCACCTTTGGCGTCACGCCGCCTGCGGCACTGGCACTCGACAATCCTCTGCGCCTCTACCCGGATGCGAAGGTGGGCGACGACCATGTCGTGGGATATACCGACACCCCCAGCGGGCAGCCGGCGCAATACCAGATTCCCCTCGGCCACGCCGTCACGCAGGCCGAGTACGACGCCTGGGTGGCCTATACGCAGGCCCACGCCAAGCTGGACGTGGAGATCCTGAAGTTCTACGACTCCTACCAAGGTCGACTCGGCAGCGGCATCCCTTCGCGAAGTTACAAGGAATGGGATGCCTACGACCTGACGGCGACCACCCCGAGCGCCCAGGCCAAGGTCGCCGCACCCGCGAGCATCGTGGCCGGCGGTGACCTGAACATCCTGGGGGCAGGGCGCAACGTGCAAGGCCAGATCCTGGCGGGACGCACGCTGCACGTGGAAGGCGGCCCGATCGTCAACGAGCCCGAGACACTGAAGCTTGTCGAACAGGTGGACGGCTTGGCGATTCACAGCTATGAAAAGTCGCATGTCTTCAAAGGCACCGACCGCAAGTACGACGCCACGAACTACAGCAGCAGCACGCCCGTCACCATCGACCTTGCGGCAGGCAAGATCGAAGGCGGCCAGTCCGTTCCGCCCGTGGGCACTGGCGGCGCGGGCCCGCGCAGGGGTGGGCTACCGGCGATCACCGAAGTGCCCAGCGAGCAGGATGGGCGCAGCCTGGGCCTGGGCGTCCCGAACGCGGCGCTGGGTGGCGCCATTGGTAGCGTCGGAAATAGCGGCACTTTTTCGGCGCGTCCGTTGCCGCAGGACTTGGTCGTTCGCACCAGCACTCCCAACGTCGGCCTGCCCACGGCCAGCCTGTTCAGCACGCGCCAGAGCGGCACCTACCTTGTCGAAACCGATCCGCGCTTTGCGGGCTACCGCCAATGGCTCAGCAGCGACTACCTGCTGAACAACCTGGGCCTGGACCCGCTGACCACCCAGAAGCGCATCGGCGACGGCTACTACGAGCAGAGGCTTGTGCGCGAGCAGGTGGCCTACCTGACCGGCTACCGCTTCCTGGACGGCTTTGCGAGCGACGAGGACCAGTACCAGGCGCTGATGAACGCCGGCAGCACCTTCGCGCAGAAGTACAACCTGCGCCCCGGCGTGGCCCTGAGCGCCGAGCAAATGGC
>JAFECZ010000004.1 GCA_018241905.1 Pseudomonadota bacterium | reverse complement strand
CGCGCCGAGCCCCAGGCCGACGGCACCTACAAGGTCTTCGGCACGAAGATCTTCATCACCTACGGCGAGCACGACATGGCGGAGAACATCGTGCACCTGGTGCTGGCCCGCGTGGCCGGTGCGCCCGAAGGGGTGAAGGGCATCAGCCTGTTCGTGGTGCCCAAGTTCATGGTCAACGCCGACGGCTCGCTCGGCGCGCGCAACGACGTGCACTGCGTGAGCATCGAGCACAAGCTGGGCATCAAGGCATCGCCCACGGCCGTACTGCAATACGGCGATGGCACGGCGGCGAGCGTTGCGGACAGCGCCGGCCCCGGCGCCGTGGGCTACCTGGTCGGTGAAGAGAACCGCGGCCTGGAGTACATGTTCATCATGATGAACTCGGCCCGCTATTCGGTGGGCATGCAGGGCATCGCGGTGGCCGAGCGCGCCTACCAGCACGCGGTGGCCTACGCCAAGGAGCGTGTGCAGAGCCGCCCGGTGGACGGCTCGATCAACGCCAGCGCGCCGATCATCCATCACCCGGACGTCAAGCGCATGCTGATGACCATGCGCGCGCACACCGAGGGCTGCCGCGCCATGGCCATCGTGGCGGCGGCCGCCTACGACGCTGCGCACCATCACCCGGATGCGGCGGTGCGCAAGCAGAACCAGGCCTTCTACGAATTCTTGGTTCCGCTGGTCAAGGGCTATAGCACCGAGATGAGCCTGGACGTGGCTTCGCTGGGCGTGCAGGTGCACGGCGGCATGGGCTTCATCGAGGAAACCGGCGCCGCGCAGTACCTGCGCGACGCGAAGATCCTCACCATCTACGAAGGCACCACCGCCATCCAGGCCAACGACCTGGTGGGCCGCAAGACGGCACGCGACGGCGGCCAGGTGGCCAAGGCCATCGCGGCCGAAGTGCACAAGACCGAAGCCGAGCTGGCAGAGCAGGGCAGCGACGACGCCAAGGCGGTTCTCAAGCACCTCGCCGCGGCGCGCGAAGCCTTCGTGAAGATCGTCGACTTCGTGGCTGGACAGACCAAGGCCTCGCCCAATGCCGTGTTTGCAGGCAGCGTTCCCTACCTGCTGTCGGCCGGCAAGCTGGTGGCGGGCTGGCAACTGGCGCGCGCGCTGCTGGTGGCGCAGGACCTGGCCGCCAAGGGCCAGGACGCACCCTTCATGAAGGCCAAGATCGCCACCGCGCGCTTCTACGCCGAGCACATTCTCAACGGCGTTCCGGCGGTGGCCGAGAGCATCGTCGAAGGCTCGGGCAGCGTGAACGCGCTGCCGGTCGAAGCCTTCTGACGCTGCGCCGCGCAGCCAGCGCAAGCGACGGCGGCACCCTGTCGCGCAAAGCACGGGTGCCGCCCCCTTCAAAACGTATAAACCTTCGTCCAGTTCATTCGGAGACTCCATGTCCAAGCTGCCTCCCGTGCTCGCGAACCTGCCGCTGCCCATCATCGGTTCGCCGCTTTTCATCATCAGCAACCCAAAGCTGGTCATTGCCCAATGCAAGGCCGGCGTGGTGGGTTCCATGCCGGCGCTCAACGCGCGCCCGGCTTCGCAGCTGGAAGACTGGCTGGCCGAGATCACCGAGGAACTGGCGGCCTACAACAAGGCCAACCCCGACAAGCCGGCCGCGCCCTTTGCCATCAACCAGATCGTGCACAAGAGCAATGACCGCCTCGAGCACGACATGGAAATGGTCGTGAAGTACAAGGTGCCGATCGTCATCACTTCGCTGGGCGCGCGCACCGACGTGAACGATGCGGTGCACAGCTACGGCGGCGTGACGCTGCACGACGTGATCAACAACACCTTCGCCCGCAAGGCGATCGAGAAGGGCGCCGACGGCATCATCGCGGTGGCGGCCGGCGCCGGCGGCCATGCAGGCGTGAAGAGCCCCTTTGCGCTGATCCATGAGATCCGCCAGTGGTTCGACGGCCCGGTGGCGCTCAGCGGCTCCATTGCAACGGGCGGCGCCGTGCTGGCCGCGCAGGCCATGGGCGCCGACTTCGCCTACATCGGCACCGCCTTCATCGCCACGCACGAGGCGCGTGCCAGCGACGAATACAAGAACGCGATCGTGGAAGGCAGCTCGGACGACATCGTCTACTCCAACCTGTTCACCGGCGTGCACGGCAACTACCTGGCGCCTTCCATCCGCGCGGCCGGCATGGACCCGGAGAACCTGCCCGAAGGCGACCTGAAGACCATGAATTTCGGCGGCGGCGAAGGCTCCAAGAAGAAGGCCTGGAAGGACATCTGGGGTTCGGGCCAGGGCATTGGCGCCATCTCCGAAGTCACCAGCGCCGCGGCCTTCGTCGAGAAGCTCAGGCGCGAATACATCGAGGCTCGCAAGCGTCTGGCCCTTTGAGCGCAGCGGCCGGGCAGCACGCCTCGCCGCCGTCAGCCGCGCATGCGAGCCGCATGCCGCTGCTCGACGCGGTCAAGGGCATCGCGTGCCTGTTCATCGTCGGGCATCACCTGTGCCGCTACGGGCCCATGCCCGAAGGGGCAGCCAGCCTCGCGCCGCGCCTGATCGGCTGGCTCGGCCGCGACGGGCGGCTGGCGGTGCAGGTCTTTCTTGTCATTGCAGGATTCCTGGCCGCGGCCTCGCTCGCGCCCGAGGGCGTGCTGCGCGCGCGCCAGGGGCCGTGGCAGCGCGTGTGGCAGCGCTACGCCAGGCTGGCCATGCCGTACCTGGCGGCGCTGTGCGTGAGCGTGCTGGTGGCGGCGGCCATCCGGCCCTGGTTCGACCACGAGGCCGTGCCGGCCGCGCCCATGTTCGCCCAACTGCTCGCGCATGGCCTGCTGCTGCAGGACCTGCTGGGCTATGAAGCGCTGAGCACCGGCGTCTGGTACGTGGCCATCGACTTCCAGCTTTTCGTGCTGGCACTGGCCATGGTCATGCTGGCGGAGTGGCTGCAGCGGCGCTGGCGGCTCGACGCCGCGCGCGCTGCCTGGCTGCTGGCGGTGCTGGTGCTGACCATGGCGGCCGCCTCCTTGTTCGCCTTCAACCTGCGGGCCGAACTGGACAGCACCGCCTTCTATTTCATCGGCTCGTACGGCCTGGGCATGCTGGCCTTCTGGATCGGCCGCATCGACCGCAGCGGCCGCTACGGCGCCGCGCTCGGCCTGCTGGCGGCACTGGGCGCCGTCGCGCTGCTGTGGGACTGGCGCATCCGCATCGCCATCGCATTGGCCGTGGCGCTGCTGCTGGCCGCGGGCCAGCGGCGCGGATGGCTGTCGTCGCCGCCGGCATGGCTGGCGAGCGGGCCCGTGCTGTGGTTGGGCCGCATTTCGTATTCGCTGTTCCTCATCCACTTCCCGATCATCCTGCTGGTCAATGCACTGGTGGCGCAGATCGGCGCGCATTCCCCCTGGGTCGACGTGCTGGGAATGCTGGCGGCCGTGGCGCTTGCGCTGGGCGCCGCCGAGCTGCTGTATCGCTGGGTAGAGTCCCGGCCCGCGTCCTGGCGCCTGACCCTGGCGCTGTTGCTGGCGCTGCTGGCCGGCGGCATGCTCGCCGGGGGCTGAAACCGGCTGCCCTTGGGGGCGGGCATTCTCCTTGCGAATCGCCCGCCGGGCGTCAATAGCCGACCGGGCTCGGCGCTCATGTCACACGGAACCGCGGCGCCATGCTCACAATGCATCGGCCCCTTGCCGGTCGCGATGCTTCGGGCGCGCGTTCGGCAGGGATTTGATTCGCCATGTATGATTTCGCGTAATTTCAGAAAAACCTGAAAATTCAGAAAAATCTTGGCCACCTCGCAAGACCTCCCGGCAGTGCAAGCGGTTCGCCGCTGGGCAAGGCGTCTGCCGCCCGGCGGCGGCTTGCAGGTGCTGGCGTCCGTGCTCTGGATTGCGCAGGCCGCGCTGATCGCAGTGGCTGTGCAGGGCATGGTCGACGGCCACGGGCTGCGCGCGGCATGGGCACCCGCGGGCGGCGTGCTTGTGCTGGGATTGCTGCGTGCCGCATTCGAGGCAGCCGGCAGCCGGCGCGTTTTCGAGCAGGCGCGCACCCTTCTGGGCGAACTGCGGGGTGAACTCGCCGCCAGCCTGGCGGCGCGCTCGCCGCTGGACCGCGCGCGTCCGGCCTCGGGAGCCGCCGCCAGTCTTCTCGCGGAACAGGCCGATGCGTTGCTCGCGTACCTGACGCGCTATCAGCCTGCGCGCTGGCGCGTGCAACTGGTGCCGCTGGCGATCCTGGCCTGCGTGCTGTCCCTGTCGTGGACGGCCGCCCTGGTGCTGGCCATGGCTGCGCCGCTCATCCCGCTTTTCATGGCCATCGTCGGCTGGCGCGCCAAGGCCGCAAGCGAGGCGCAGATGCTGGAGCAAGGCGGAATGAACGCCTTCCTGCTCGACCGCCTGCGCGGCCTGGCGAGCCTGCGCGCGCTGGGTGCGGTGGAGGCTACGGCCCTGCGCCTGCGGACCAGCGCGCGCAACCTTCAGCAGCGAACGATGGCCGTGCTGCGCATCGCATTTCTTTCCTCGGCCGTGCTCGAACTGTTTGCCGCACTGGGCGTTGCCATGGTGGCGGTGTACGTGGGCTTTCACCTGCTGGGCCAACTGGAGTTCGGCGCGTGGCGCGGGCGAATGAGCCTGGGGCAGGGCCTGTTCATCCTGCTGCTGGCGCCGGCCTTCTTCGAGCCACTCCGGGAACTGTCGGCCGTTTGGCATGACCGCGCGGCCGGTGAGGCGGCGCTGGACGCAATCACCCAGTCGGCCCACGGCGCCGAGGCGCTGCCGGGCGGCGCGTCGTGTCGGACCTGGGGGCAGCGCAGTCCAGGCGAGGCGCCGGCCATCGAGCTGAACGAACTGCGGCTTTCGCATCGCGGCGGCGCGCCGTTGGCTGCGGAGCTGTCCTTGTCGATCGCTCCCGGCGAGCATGTGGCCCTGTTCGGGCCCAGCGGCTGCGGCAAGACGAGCCTGCTCGCGGGCATTGCCGGCCTGCTGCCGGTGCGCGGCGGCACCATCGAGATCGGCGGCGTCGCCATGGATGACGGCAGCGCCGCACGTCTGCGCGAGCGCATGGCATGGATGGGCCAGCGGCCCCATGTGTTTGCCGGTACGGTGCGCGCCAATGTGGCGCTGGCCGACCCCGATGCGCCGCAGGCTCGCGTGCGAGAGGCGATCCGGCTGGCGGGGCTGGAGCGGGTCGACCAGGCGCATCCCGCCGCTGCGCTGGGCGAAGGGGGCATCGGCCTGTCGGGCGGGGAGACCGTGCGCCTGGCGTTGGCCCGGCTGGTCTTGCGCGCCGAAGCGGCCGACCTGCTGCTGGTGGACGAACCCACCGCGCACCTGGACAACGAAACGGCGCAGCAGGTCAGCGATGCGCTGGTGTCCATTGCGCGCGGCAAGACCTTGATCGTGGCCACGCATGACCCGCGGCTGGCCGCCCGCATGGACCGCGTCATCCACCTGGGCGAGAACCTGCAGCCGCCGCACCGGAACGAGGAGGTCGAGCGTGCCCTCGCCTAGCCTGCATGGCGGAGAGATCGCCGCCGTCCTGCGGCCCTTCCTGCGTGCACAGCCGCGCACGCTGGCGCTCGGCGCGGGGCTGGCCGCGCTCACCGTGCTGGCCGGCATGGCGTTGCTGGGGATCTCGGGCTGGTTCATCGCCGCGACCGCGCTGGCGGGTATGCAGGCCGCCACCGCCATCGCGTTCGATGTGTTCATGCCGTCGGCAGCCATCCGCCTGCTGGCCATCGGCCGCACCGCATCGCGCTACGGGGAGCGCCTGCTCACGCACGACGCCACGTTGTCCGCCAGCGCGCGCCTGCGCGAGCAGCTCTTTCGCGGCTGGGCGCGGCCCGATGCGGCGCAGCGCCTGCGTGCCCGCCCGGTGCGCCTCTTGTTCCGGCTGACCGGCGACATCGATGCGCTCGAGTCGCTGTACCTGCGCGTGATGGTGCCCGCCGCGGCGGCGCTGGGCGCGGCCTTGCTGGGCGCCGTGCTTTTCGGCGCCTTCGCGGGTGCGTGGTTCGGCCTGGCGGCATTGCTGTGGCTCCTGCTGTGCGGAGCGGGCGTTGCCATGCTGACGGCCTTGCGGGCGCGACACGCATCGATGCGGCGCGGCCTTGCGACGCAGCGCTTGCGTGAACGCGTGATCGACCTGGTCGCCGGGCAGACCGAACTTCTGATGGCGGGCCGCATGCCGGCTCAATGCGAGGAAGTGGCAAGGGCCGATGCCCGCCTGGCAAGGGCAGAGATCGAACTGCACCGCCTGGAGACTCGCACCGGCATGGCGTGGAATGCCGCCAGTGCAGTGATGCTGGCCGCTGCACTGATTGCCTCGGCCTGGCTGGTGGAGCAGGGCCGCGTCGGCGTGCCGGTGGCGGCCATGCTGGTGCTGGTGTCGCTCGCGGCCATGGAGCCTTTTGCTGCATTGCGCCGCGGTGCCGTGGAGCTGGGGCGCAGCCTGCTCGCGGTACGCCGCATCGCGCCGCGCCTTCTCGCCGGGCAGGAACAACAACCGGTGCTCGATGAGCCTGCGCCCGGATTGGCGGCGCAGTGCGAGCGCGCCGAGCTGGTTCACGCCGGCAGTGCGTCGGTGGCCGTATCGCGGCTCGACCTGCAACTGCGCGCGGGCGAACGCGTGGCCCTGGTGGGCGCCAGCGGCGCGGGCAAGTCCACGGTGATGGCGGCGCTGGCCGGCGAGATCGCTGCACGCAGCGGCAGCGTGCGCGCCTTGCCGGCCTGCTGGCTCACGCAGCACACCGATCTCTTTCAAGATGACCTGCGCGGCAACCTGCTGCTGGCCGATGCGCAAGCCGACGATGTACGACTTTGGGCCGCGTTGGGAGCCGCCGGCCTGGCCGACGACGTGCGCGCCATGCCGCAGGGCCTGGACACCCGCCTGGGCGAGGGCGGCCTGGGCCTGTCGGGCGGGCAGTCGCGCCGCCTGGCGCTGGCGCGCCTGCTGCTCAAGACTGACGCGCCGCTGTGGCTACTGGACGAGCCGACCGAAGGATTGGACACTCGCACCGCGCGGGACGTGCTTGGCCGTCTCGCGCAGGAGGCGCAGCAACGGCAGTGCAGCCTTGTCATCGCGACGCACCTGCGGCGCGAGGCAGGACTGGCCGACCGGCTGCTGTGCATCCGAGGGGGGCGCCTGGTTGCAGACCTTCGCCGCGGCACGCCGGAATTCGAGGCGGCGCTGCGCGAACTGCGCCAGGACTGACCGCACGGAGAACGCAGGGCCTCGTCCATCGAATCTGGATATAGAAGAAAGGAACCCCATGGATCTCGACATCGTCGCGTTGTCACGATTGCAGTTCGCAATGACGGCGCTCTATCACTTCCTCTTCGTGCCGCTGACCATCGGCCTGTCGATCGTGCTGGCCATCATGGAGACGGTCTACGTCATGACCGGGCGCAGCATCTGGCGCGACATGACCAAGTTCTGGGGCGTGCTGTTCGGCATCAACTTCGCCATGGGCGTGGCCACCGGCGTGGTGATGGAGTTCCAGTTCGGCATGAACTGGTCCTACTACAGCCACTATGTCGGCGACGTGTTCGGCGCGCCGCTGGCCATCGAGGGGCTGATGGCCTTCTTCCTGGAGGCGACCTTCGTCGGCTTGTTCTTCTTCGGCTGGGACCGCATGTCCAAGGTGGGCCACCTGATTGCCACCTGGGCCGTGGCGCTGGGCTCCAACTTCTCGGCCCTGTGGATCCTGATCGCCAACGGCTGGATGCAGAACCCGGTGGGCGCGGCCTTCAATCCGCAGACCATGCGCATGGAGGTGACGGACTTTGCTGCGGTGCTCACCAACCCGGTGGCGCAGGCCAAGTTCGTGCACACCGTGTCGGCCGGCTATGTGACGGCGGCGATCTTCGTGCTGGGCGTGTCGGCCTGGTACATGCTCAAGGGCCGGCACCTGGACCTGGCCCGCCGCTCGATGACGGTGGCCGCCTCCTTCGGCCTGGCCGCATCGCTGTCGGTGGTGGTGCTAGGCGACGAGAGCGGCTACATGACCACCGAGCACCAGAAGATGAAGCTGGCCGCGGTCGAGGCCATGTGGAAGACCGAGCCCGCACCCGCAGCCTTCACCGCCTTCGGCTTTCCCGACCAGGAAGCGCGCGAGACGCACTTCGCGGTGCACATCCCGTGGGTGATGGGCCTGATCGGCACGCGCTCGCTCAACACCGAGATTCCGGGCATCGACGACCTGCACAAGCGGGCCGAAGAGCGCATCCAGGAAGGCCTGCGCGCCTACGAGGCGCTGCAGCGCATCCGCGACGCAAGCAGCGTGGCCGAGATCCCCATCGACGCCAAGGCCACCTTCGAGACCTTCGGCAACGACATGGGCTATGCGCTGCTGCTCAAGCGCTATGTCGACGATCCGCGCGATGCCACCGCCGAGCAGATCGCGCAGGCCGCCTGGGACACGGTGCCGCCGGTGGCGCCGCTGTACTTCACCTTCCGCATCATGGTGGGCCTGGGCATGTTCTTCATCCTGCTCACGGGCACCTTCTTCGTGCTGTCGGCCACGCGCCAGCTCGACCGCTGGCACTGGCTGCTCAAGGTGGCGGTGTGGAGCATTCCGCTGCCGTTCCTGGCGGCCGAATGCGGCTGGGTGGTGGCCGAACTGGGCCGCCAGCCCTGGGTGATCGAGGGCGTGCTGCCCACGGCGGTGGCGGTGTCCAACCTGGGCGCGAGCACGGTGCTGCTGACGCTGCTGGTGTTTACCGCGCTCTACACGGTGCTGCTGGTGGTGGAGTGGAAGCTGCTGTTCAAGGCGATCCGCAAGGGCCCGCAGCTGCAGCCCGACACCCTGGCCGAGGCGCGCGCGCGCGGCCATGCCACGCTGGCCACGGCCAGGTCCTGAGCAACGAGGGAGCACACGACATGATCCTGCATGAACTGATTTCTTATGAGGTGCTGCGCCTGATCTGGTGGCTGCTGCTTGGCATCCTGCTGGTGGGTTTCGCGGTAATGGACGGCTTCGACCTGGGCACCGGCATGTTGCTGCCTTTCGTGGGCAAGACGGACCTGGAGCGGCGCGTGGCCATCAACGCGGTGGGCCCGGTGTGGGAAGGCAACCAGGTGTGGCTGGTGCTGGGCGGCGGCGCCATTTTCGCGGCCTGGCCGCAGCTGTACGCGGTGTCCTTCTCGGGCTTCTACCTGGCGATGTTCGCGATTCTCTTCGCGCTGATCCTGCGGCCCGTGGCCTTCAAGTTTCGCAGCAAGAACGACACCGAGCGCTGGCGCCAGACCTGGGACTGGGTGCTGTTCGTGGGCGGCTTCGTGCCCTCGCTGATCTTCGGCGTGGCCATGGGCAATGTGCTGCAGGGCGTGCCCTTCAAGCTCGAATCGGACATGCAGATCCACTACACCGGCTCGTTCTTCGGCCTGCTCAATCCCTTTGCGCTGCTGACGGGCGTGTTGTCGGTGGCCATGCTGGCAACCCACGGCGCAGCCTGGCTGCAGCTCAAGACGGATGGGCAGGTGCATGAACGTGCGCGCCGCTTCGGCATCATCTCGTCCCTGCTGACCGCGGCGCTGTTCGTGGTGTGCGGTGCGCTGCTGTACAAGTTCATCGCGGGCTACCAGATCACCAGCGCCGTGGTGACGCAGGGGCCGTCCAATCCGCTGCTCAAGACGGTGGCGCAGCAGCCCGGCATCTGGTTTGCCAACTATGGGGCGCAGCCCTTGCTCTACGTGGTTCCGCTGCTGGGCGTGGGCGGTGCGCTGCTGGCCTGGCTGGCCATGTCGGGGCGCAAGCCGTTGGCGGCGCTGCTGGCCAGCGGGCTGGGCATTGCCGGCATCATCCTGAGCGTGGGGGTGTCGATGTTCCCCTTCATCCTGCCTTCGTCGGAAGACCCGCGCGCGAGCCTGACGGTGTGGGATTCCTCGTCGAGCCATCTCACGCTGTTCATCATGCTGGTGTGCGTGGTCATCTTCCTGCCCATCATCCTGGCCTACACGAGTTGGGTGTATTCGGTGCTGCGCGGCAAGGTGGATCCGGACGACATCGAGCAGGACCGCGGCCACGCCTACTGAACATCAAGGGAGCATTCACATGTGGTATTTCGCCTGGATTCTTGGCCTGCCGCTTGCGGCAGCTTTTGCGGTGCTCAACGCGATGTGGTTCGAGTTGATGGAGGATGAGGCGGTGCGGCACGACAAGCTGGATCGGCCTGCGCCTCGGCAGCACTGAGGGTTGTCTTTCTGTTGGTTTGTCCGGGGCGGGCAAAGGCCTGTGTGCCTGCGACTTGCACTTATGAAGAAGTCGCTTTCATGCTAGGGCGCGCCTTGGTCGCCAGGCGGACTACGGCCAATTGCTGACACTCGACCCCGTCGGGCGACCAGGATAGTCTTACGAAGCTCACCGCGGCATAGCTTCACCGCAAGTCGGCATGGCACCACCGACCAGAATCCGGGCACAAATCGGCCGGTGCGCCGTTCAGCCAAACTTGCCCTTCGTCGAGTTGCAACGAGGTCGCAGGGTCGATGTCGAAGGTGACCCGAAGTGCGCGCCCGACATAGGCATCCTCGATGGAGAGCTCCCAGGTCAGGAATACCTGGGTGCAATCCTGGCTGTACGCGAAGTCGGCCACATGAAAGCCACTGCTGCGGCGTTGAATGACGGCGTGCGGCTGGCCAGTATCGAATATCACAGCCGTGCCCCGCGTCAGGGGAATCCGATGACCTGCAGATGGAAAATGCAAGTCCAGACCTCTGTCCTCGCTCAGGAAGAGATTGCAAAAGGCCGCACCTCCATATTGCGCACCGTCATGGTGGTACCTCGCGCCGCGGCAGGCCATGAGGGCTACGTCGCTGGAGGCAAGCACTCCAGGCAGTCCGAGCGTGCGCGTCCAATCGGCCACCGCCTGCTCGCAGTGCTTGTAGTCCGGCCAGCGCGCACGTGCTCGCGCCAAAGGCAATGCCTCGACGTCTCCAGGCTCCAGGCCCAAGCGCGCAGATGTCTCTCTTTCCCAATCAGCAATCAGACGTGCAGGAGGCACAGGAACGTCTACCGAGCCCCATAGCACGACATCACTCACGCTTCGACTGCGGATGGCGTCGCCACTCCAGAAATAGGAAGTCAGTAGGTCTCGCACGCCGTTCGCTTGAAGGGATGGGTCATCTCGACCAGTGTAGTAAGGCTTGGCAGGCAGAATGTGGCCAGAAGCGGCCGGTCCAGACGCGGCTCGGGATGCTGCCGACGTACCGGCCGCTATTGACCTGCGCACGCCGTTCCCGGAGGATGCCCTTAGTCGCAAACAGACACCGATTGCTGCCTTTTGCAGCGGAGGGCTTGATGGTTTCTCGCCGGAGATTCTTGCTGGGCCTGCCGTTGGGTCTGCCGACGGCAGGGATGCCCTTGGCCGCGTTTGCGCAGCCCAGGGCCAAGCGAATCGGCGTCCTCAGCGGCGGGGTCAAGCCGGCCTCGCTGGAGAGCAGCGTGCATGGCGCCTTCCTCCTGGGAATGCGAGAGCTTCATTACGTGGAGGGGCGGGATTTTGTCGTCGAGTGGCGCTATGCCGAGGGCAACTACGAGCGCCTCGCCGACTTCGTCGCCGAGTTCGTGCGCATGCCCGTAGACGTCATCGTCGCATTCAGCACGCGTGGCGCCGTCGAAGCGATGCAGGCGACCAAGACCATTCCGATCGTGTTTGCGGGGGTCAGCGATCCTCTGGGCAGCGGCCTCGTGAAGAGCCTGGCGCATCCGGGCGGCAACGTCACCGGCGCGTCGGAAGGGCACGACGCCTCGGTCCTGAAGCACCTCGATCTCCTGCACTCGATGGTGCCGGCGCTCTCCAGCGTCGGTGTGCTGTTCAATCCGAACAATCCCTTCTATCTGTCCTTGCTGGAGCGGCTCCAATCCGTCGGCCCAGGCCTCGGCATCGAGATCGCGCCGGTGGCGGTGCACAACGCCGGAGAAATCGAAACAAGCTTCGCAGCGCTGAAATCCATGCGTGCCCAGGCGGTGGTGGTGTTCGACGACTCGATGTTCTTCGTGCAGCGGCACCAGCTTGCCGACGCGGCATATCGCGTCCGGTTGCCAGCGATCGCGGGAAATCGCGAGTACGCCGAGGCCGGCTTGCTGTTCAGCTATGGCGAGCTGCTCTCGGAACACTTCCGGCGGGGCGCCGCCTATGTCGACAAGATCTTTCGAGGCGCCAAGCCGGGGGATCTGCCGGTGGAACAGCCTACGAGGTTCTTCTTCGTCATCAATCGCAAGACTGCCAAGGCGCTGGAACTGACCATCCCCACCCCGCTCCTGCTGCGCGCCGACGAAGTCGTCGAATAGGCATCATGCCGTGCCCAACATCAGTGGCGCCTGATCGCGATGACGGTCTCGCCAGACCAACCAAACCTAACTCTTGCGAGCCTTCCTGGAAGCCGCCTTCTTCTCCGGCGCCTGCCCAGTCAACCGATCCTTCAGCCCCAGCATCCGCGTCACCGCCGCGCCCATGCCCATGAGCTGCATCGCGGTCTCGGGTGCCAGGCGCTGAACATCGTCCAGCCACTTCAGCAGCCGGTCGATCAGGTCGTGCATTTCGCGCATGCGCTGTTGCGCGTGCCGCTCTTCTTCACTGCCAGGCGTCTCGAGCAAGGCGCTTCGAAGCATCGACAAGGTGGGCTCGATCTCGCGGCGTCGCCGCTCCTCGACCAGCACGCGAAAGATCTCCCACACGTCTTGCGGCGCCTCGAAGTACTCGCGCCGGTCGCCGGGAAGGTGGCGCAGCCGCACCAGCCGCCAGGCCTGCAACTCCTTCAGGCCCATGCTCACATTCGACCTGGAAAACTCCAGCAGTTCGGCAATCTCGTCCGCATTGACCGGCTTGTCGGACAGAAAGATCAGCGCGTAGATCTGCCCGACGGTACGGTTGATGCCCCAGCGGCTGCCCATTTCGCCGAAGTGCGCGACGAACTGGCGATTCAGTGGAGGAAGCTGCTGCGCGCCCTTGCCAGGCGAGGGAGACGACGAAGATGAAGCAGAAGAGGGCGGCATGCGCGCATTGTCGCGCGCGATGCCGCCCTCATTTCAGGAAATCCTGAAATTCCTGGTTCTTCAGGCTTCAGGGCGTGACGATATTGAACAGCGGATTGAAGTTGTCCAGGTTGGCGAAGATCGCGCCCAGCATCTTCGGGTCGCCGTCCACCTTGGCCTCGCCCGCTTCCACCAGCTTGGGCAGCGGCACGCCGGCCAGCAGCATCTTGAAGAAGGCCGGGCGGGTGAGCGACAGCGTGGTGTTGGGCGCGGCCAGCTTGCGGCCCTTGGTGTTGTTGAGCACCGAGTTGGACAGCTCCAGCGCATAGGTCTCGTTGCTGTCGGTGAAGTTCACCTGGATGCCTGCGGTCATGCCGTCGACCTTCTCGTGGTTCAGGCGCACGGCCAGGAAGTCGAAGATCATGTCCAGCGTCATGCCGCGCACCATGTCCGGCCCCTGGGTGGACAGGCGCACGGGCTTCACGCCGTTGCGCAGCTCTTGCGCGGCCACGAGGTATTCGTTGCGCCACACGCCCGACTCGGCCTGGTAGCCCAGCTGCTCGAGGATGTCGGCCTGCAGCAGGCGCGCCTTCTCGTTGCCCGGCTCGGCCATCACGGCGTTGTTGTTCAGCTCGGCGGCCCAGCGGTAGTCGCCGGCCTTGAAGGCGGCGCGGGCCTTGTCCATGGTGGCGTCGACGCCGCCGATGGCGGCCACGTAGCGCTTGGCCGTCTCGGCCTGCGGCAGCGGATGGAGCGTGGCCGGATTGCCGTCGTAGAAGCCCAGGTAGTAGTTGTAGACGCCGCGCAGGTTGTGGCTGAGCGTGCCGTAGTAGCCGCGCGTGGAGAAGTCGTTCATCAACCCCTTGGGGAAGTAGGTGACGTTGGCCAGATCGTCCATCTTGACGCCCTTGTTGGCCAGGTTCAGCGCGGTGTCGTTGATGTAGCGGTACAGGTCGCGCTGGTTGGACAGGTGTTGCTGGATGCGCTCGCTGCCCCACACCGGCCAGTGGTGGCTGCGGAAGGCCACTTGCGCCTCGGGGTGGAAGTCCTTCATCTCGTTGATGTACTTGCTCCAGCCCAGCGCGTCGCGGGCCTGGGCGCCGCGCAGCGTGTAGATGTTGTGCATGTTGGCGGTGACCACCTCGGACATGCACAGCGCCTTGAAGTCGGGAATGTAGAACGCGAACTCCGCCGGGGCCTCCGAGCCGTTGGCCATCTGGAAGACGAAACGGCGGCCGTCGATGGTGCGTTCCTCGCCGGTCTTCTTCACGTAGTCGGTGGGGGCGATCAGGCCCATGGCGCCGATGGACAGGCCGATGCCCAGGCCCGAGCCCACGCCGCCCTGCTCGCCGTAGGGCAGGGGGGCGCCGAACTGGTAGTGCGAGCGGCGGGCCATCGCGTTGCCGGCCATCACGTTCTCGGCCACGGCATGGTTCATGAAACCCTCGGGGGCAATCACGGGCACCTTGCCCGAGCGCACGTCGGCCTCGTCCACCACCCCGCGCACGCCGCCGAAGTGGTCCACGTGGCTGTGCGTGAAGATGACGGCGGTCACTGGCTTGCGGCCCAGCTGCTGCATTGCGAACTCGAGCGTGGCCTTGGCCATTTCGGCCGACAGCAGCGGGTCGATGATGATCCAGCCGGACTTGCCCTCCACCAGCGTCATGTTGGCCAGGTCGTAGCCGCGGACCTGCCAGATGCCGTCGGTGACCTTGAACAGGCCTGCAATGGCGTTGAGCTTCTCCTGGCGCCACAGGCTGGGGTTGACCGTGTCGGGCGCATCGCCCTTGAGGAAGCCGAAACGGCCGGCGTCCCAGACGGTGTCGCCCTTCGCGTCCTTGACCACGTTGTCGGGCAGGCGCGCCACCAGGCCGCGCGATGCGTCTTCGAAGTCCTGGTGATTGGCAAGCTGCAACTCGGCGCCGAACTGCTTGTTGGCCTGCGCCGTCAACGGGGTTGCGGGCTTCGGTCCCTGCTGCGCCTGGGCGGCAGAAAAGGCAACGGCGAGCGCGGCGGCAAGGGCGATGGGTTTGATGGACATGGGTCTCCTGTCTGGCTTCTAGGTTGGATCGGGATGGGCTGTTCTCGAATGCGGTTCGCGGGCCTCAGGCGGGCTGCGCCACTGCGCCAATGGTTCTTGCGGCGCGAGCCTCTTCGCGGATCAGGTCGGCGGCCTTCTCGCCGATCATGATGGTCGGCGCATTGGTGTTGCCGCCCACCAGCGTGGGCATGACGGACGCGTCGACCACGCGCAGGCCCTCGACGCCGCGCACGCGCAGCCGCGCGTCGACCACGGCCGTGTCGTCGTTGCCCATCTTGCACGTGCCCACGGGGTGGTATTGCGTGTCGGCGCGGCTGCGGATGTCGGCGGCCAGGCTGGCCGGGTCGTCCGCGTTGGTGACGTAGACCTGCTTGCCGCGAATGCCGTCGAAGGGTTTGGATTCGATGATGCGCTGCTGGATCTGGGCGCCCTTGACCAGGATCGGCAGGTCGCGCTCGTCGCTCAGGAAGCGCGGATCGATCAGCGCGGTGTCGCGCGGATCGGTGCTCTTGAGCTTGACCTCGCCGCGGCTGTGAGGGCGCAGCAGATCGACGTGGCAGGAGATGCCATGGCCCATGTGGATCTTGCGGCCATGGTCGTCCACGATGGCGATCACGAACACGAGTTGCAGGTCGGGCACCTTCACGTCCGGGCTGGAGCAGAAGAAGGCGCCGGCACCCGCGTACGGGCTGGTGATCATGCCGGTGCGCTTGTTCTTCCATTCGAACATCGCGCTGGTGACCTTGATTCCGCCGCGCGCCGAGACGCCGAAGCTCTGGGTGTCGCTGCCCACGCGCCAGCCCTGCACGTAGTCGATGTGGTCCTGCAGGTTCTGGCCGACGCCGGGCAGGTCGTGTACCACTGGAATTCCCATTTTCTGCAGATGCGCCGCGGGGCCGATGCCCGAGAGCATGAGCAACTGGGGCGAGCCGAAGGCGCCGCCCGACAAGATGACTTCGCGGCGGGCGCGCACCTGCTGGAGCTTGTTGTCCTGGTAGTAGGCAACGCCGGTGGCGCGGCGGCCTTCCATCAGCACCTTGGCCGACACCGCATGCGTGAGCACCTTCAGGTTGCGGCGCGAGAGGTTGGGTGTGAGAAAGGCCTTGGCCGCGCTGCAGCGCTCGCCGTTCCTGTGCGTGACCTGGTAGAGGAAGGAGCCTTGCTGCGTCTCGCCGTTGTAGTCGCGCGTGGGCTGGATGCCTTGCGTGGCCGCGGCCTGCATGAACACGTCGTTGAGCGTGCTCTTGTAGTTCGGGTAGGTGACGTTGAGCCCGCCGCCGGCGCCGTGGAAGGCATCGGCGCCGAACTGCTCGTTGTTTTCGCTGCGCTTGAAGTAGGGCAGCACCTCGTCATAGGACCATCCGGCGTTGCCCAGCGATGCCCAGTGGTCGTAGTCCCAGCGGTTGCCGCGCACGTACAGCATGGCGTTGATGGAACTGGAGCCGCCCAGCGTCTTGCCGCGCGGCTGGTAGCCCTTGCGGCCGTTCAGGCCGGGCTGGGGCACGGTCTCGAAGCCGTAGTTGTTGATCTTGGTGGGCATCATCGCCACCACGCCCGCCGGGGCGTGGATCAGCACGCTGCTGTCGGGGCCGCCCGCTTCCAGCAGGCAGACGGTGACGTTGGGATCTTCGGACAGGCGCGCCGCCAGCACGCAGCCGGCCGAACCGGCACCGACGATGACGTAGTCGAATTCCTGGAAGTCCTGGGTATTGCTCATGATGCTTGTCTCGTGTGTTGTTGTGAGGTCGAAGTGGAATGCGGCGCCTGGCCGGGCGCCTGGCCGAGCGCGGGGTCGGGCTTGCCCAGGAAGATGCGCAGCGCAAGCCGCTGCACGAAGTTGCCGTACGGCGGATAGAACAGGCCGACCGGGAAGAAGCGCTGGCGCTTGAACACCGTGCGCGCATGCGAGAGCTCGCGAAAGCCCTCCACGCCGTGGTAGTTGCCCATGCCCGAGTTGCCCACGCCGCCGAAGGGCGCGTCATGGTTCACGACCTGCCAGCCCCAGTCGTTGATGGCCACGCCGCCGGAGTGCGTGTGGCGCAGCAGCCGGTCGCGCTCGGCGCTGTCATGGCTGAAGCAGTACAGCGCCAGCGGGCGCGGACGGGCGTTGATGAAGGCCAGCGCGTCCTCTTCCTGGTCGTAGGGCACCACCGGCAGGATGGGGCCGAAGAGCTCTTCGGACAGGATGCGCATGTCGCCGCTCAGCCCGGTCACGATCTGCAGCGGCATCTGGCGGCTGCCCTTGGGCATGGGCGCGCACGACTCGATGTGCGCGCCCTTGGCCCGTGCGTCGTCCAGCACGGCCTGCATGCGCTGCAGCTGGCGCTCGTTGACCACGGCGGTGTAGTCGGGGTTGCCTTCGGTCTTGCCGGCGTAGAACTGCTCGAAGGTGCGGCGCACGCCGGCAATGAACTCGTCCACCCGCTCGCGCGGCACCAGCGCGTAGTCGGGCGACACGCAGATCTGGCCCGAGTTGGTCGACTTGCCGTGCGTGATGCGCCGGGCCGCATCGGCCACGGAATAGTTGCGCGTGACCAGCGCCGGCGACTTGCCGCCCAGCTCCAGCGTCACCGGCGTGAGGTTCTCCGACGCTGTTCGCATCACGATGCGGCCCACCGCGGGGGAGCCGGTGAACACGATGTGGTTGAAGGGCTGCGAGGTGAAGACGTTGGGGTCGGCCAGCTCTTCGCCCACCACGGCGACCAGGCTCTCGTGGAAGACCTCGGCCAGCATGGCCTTGAGCACCGCATTGGTCGCCGGCGTCACCTCGGGCATCTTGACCATGACCCGGTTGCCCGCGGCCAGCGCGGCCACGAGCGGGCCGAGGGCCAGGTACACCGGGAAATTCCAGGGAACGATGACGCCAACCACGCCCTTGGGCTGGTAGTGCACCCGCACGCTATTGGTCAGGAACAGCCACTCGGTGCTGCGGCGGCTGGGCTTCATCCAGCGCCCGACATGCGAGGTGGCGTGCTGCGCCTCCAGCGCGGATCCGAGCAGGTCGAGCATCTTCGACTCGGCATGGGCGCGGTGGCCGAAGTCCTGGCTCATGGCATGGGCCAGCACGTCCTGGTAGCGCGAGACCTGGCGCTTGAGCGCCTTGAGCCGGCGCTTGCGCTCGGCGGCGGTGGGTGCGGGGTCGGCGCGGAAGGCGGCCTGCTGTGCCTGGAAGATGCGGGCGACGCGCGCGTCGGCGCGCTCGACGGCCGCTCCGGGTGGAGCACTGTTCATGTTGATCGTCCTCTTGGCTTTCTTGTCTCGATGCGTTGCGCGTGCGCTGCGGTGGCGCCGCGTGCCCGAAGGGGCTGTAGGTCTTCCAGACCCGATTCTTCGGTGCGCTGGAGATTGAGTCCAATGCATTGTTCGTCTAATATCAATGCATTGACTGCAATTTGAAAGGTGGGGGATGGATCTGCGGCGCTGGACGCATGTGGTGGCCGTGGCCGACCGGCGCAGCTTCGTGCGCGCAGCCGAGCAGGTGCACCTGAGCCAGCCGGCCCTCACACGCAGCATTCAGGCGGCAGAGGCCGAACTGGGCCTGCTGCTGTTCGACCGCAAGGGCAGCGAGGTCGTGCCGACGCCGGCCGGCGCGTTCGTGGTCGAGCGGGCCCGGCAATTGGTGTTCAATAGCCACTGCCTGGAGCGCGACGTGGCGCTCTACCGCAGCCACGGCCTGGGCGATACGGCCTTCGGCGTCGGCCCCTTTCCGGCGGTCACCTTCCTGCCGGGCCTGCTGGCCGACCTGCGGCGCGAGCACCCCGGCATCAACCTGCGGGTGGAGGTCAGCAACTGGCAGTTGCTGCTCAAGCGCCTGCGCGAGGAAGACATCGAGTTCTACGTGGCCGACACCACCGAGCTGCCCGCCGACCCGTTGCTGCATTCGAGGCCCGTGGCGCGCGAGCCGGGCGGCTTCTATGTGCGCGCCGGGCATCCGCTGTCCGATGCCGGGCCGGTGAGCCTGCAGGAGGCCTGGCGCTACGGTGCGCTGGCGATCCGGCTGCCGCTGGGCGTGCGCAGCGTCCTGGCCGGCATGCTGGGCCTGGCCTCGCCGGCCGATCTCAAGGTGGCGCTCGAGTGCGACGACGCCAACTTGCTCGCGCGCGTGGCAACCGAAAGCGATTCGGTACTCCTGGGGGCGCATGCGGCCGTGGCAGCCGAGGTGGCCCAAGGGCGGCTGAAGCTGCTGGAGATTCGCGACCTGCCGATGCTGCAGGCGCGCGCCGGGGTCGTGACCCTGCGCGGCCGCACGCCTTCACCCATGGCTGAACTCATCATCGGCCGCCTGCCGCTCATCGACGAATAAAAGAAAGGCCGCCGGCCAGTGTCTGGCGGGCGGCCTTGATGAACAGGCGCAGGCGGTGCCTAGTCGCGTTCTTCCATCGCCTTGTTCACCCGAAGCGCGATCAGGGTGCAGATGGCGCCGGAGAGCAGGTAGACGCTCACGTAGGCCAGGCCGAAGCGCGACGACAGGCCCAGGGCCACCAGCGGTGCAAAGGCGGCGCCGATGAGCCAGGCCAGGTCGGACGTGAGGGCGGCGCCGGTGTAGCGGTACTTGAGCTCGAAGTTGGCGGTAACGGCGCCCGCGGCCTGGCCGTACGACAGGCCCAGCAGCGCAAAGCCCACCAGCAGGAAGATGTCCTGGCCCAGGCGCCCGCCGTCCAGCAGCGTGGGTGCAAAGCCGCTGAACACGCCAATGGCGATGGCCAGGCTGCCCAGCGTGTTGCGGCGGCCGATGCGGTCGGCGATGAGGCCCGAGGCCACGATGCCGCCGGCGGCCAGGAAGGCGCCGATCACCTGGATGACCAGGAACTCGGAGATCGACTGCTGCGAGAACAGGCGGATCCAGGACAGCGGGAACACCGTGATCAGGTGGAACAGCGCGTAGCTGGCCAGCGCAGCGAAGGCGCCGATGACGATGTTGTGGCCCTGGGTGCGGCTGAGCTCCGTCACGCTGACGGGCGCCAGTTCGCGCTCTTCGAGCATGTGGCGGTACTCGTCGGTGGTCACCAGGCGCAGGCGGGCGAACAGCGCCACCACGTTAATTGCAAAAGCGACGTAAAAAGTGTAACGCCAGCCCCAATCGAGGAAGTCGGTGAGGGGCAGGCTGGAATACAGGAAGGCGAACAGGCCGCTGGCCAGGATGAAGCCCACCGGCGCGCCCAACTGGCCCAGCATGGCGTACCAGCCGCGCTTGCCCGGCGGCGCGTTGAGCGCCAGCAGCGAGGGCAGGCCGTCCCACGATCCGCCCAGCGCCAGGCCCTGGCCGACGCGGGCAATGGACAGCAGCACGATGGAGGTGAAGCCCAGGCTGGCGTAGCCCGGCAGGAAGGCGATGCAGACGGTGGAGATGCCCAGCAGGAACAGGGCGATGGTGAGCTTCACTTCCCGGTTGAACCGGCTCTGGATCTTCATCGAGACGATCGTGCCGATGGGGCGGGCGATGAAGGCGAAGGAGAAGATCACGAAGGCCCACAGCGTGCCCTGCAGGTCGTTCTCGAAGGGGAAGAACACCGCCGGGAACACCAGCACCGAGGCAATGCCGTAGACGAAGAAGTCGAAGTATTCGGAGGCGCGGCCGATCACTACGCCCACGGCGATTTCACCGGGGGTGACGTGCGAGCGGTGCTCGTGGATTTCCTGGAGTTCGCGCTCGCGCTCCTGGGGGCTGATGGCGGTATCGGCGGTAGGCATGTATGTACTCGACATCAAATTCGATGCTTCTATCTATTGTCACGGACGGCGCCGAGCATCGCATTGCCCGGCAAGTTCCGCCATAGGACAAAACGTCCACTCCCCGAAAGAGGGGAAAACGACTAGATTGTCGGGTCTTTGCGCAGAACTCGCACCTTTTTGCCCATTCGCGCGTTAGCCACGCATCTTCTTTTCGGCATGGAACTCCTCAAAAAACTCCGCGGACTGCTGCTCCTGTCACCGCTTCTCCTCCTGAGCGGTTGCGAGATGGTCGTGCTCAATCCTTCCGGCGACATCGCGGTCCAGCAGGGCCGGCTCGTCGTGGTGGCCACGGTCCTCATGCTGCTGATCATCGTCCCGGTGATCCTGATGACGGTGTTCTTCGCCTGGAAGTACCGCGCGTCCAACAAGGATGCCGAGTACAAGCCCGAGTGGGACCACTCCACGCAGCTCGAACTCGCCATCTGGGCGGCGCCCCTCCTGATCATCATCGCGCTGGGCGCGGTCACCTGGATCAGCACCCACACGCTCGATCCCTTCCGCGCGCTGCACCGCATCGACGACACGCGCCCGGTGCCGGCCAACGTCAAGCCGCTGGTGGTCGAAGTGGTCGCGCTCGACTGGAAGTGGCTCTTCATCTACCCGGAGCAGGGCGTTGCCACCGTCAACGAACTGGCGGCCCCGGTCGACCGGCCCATCCAGTTCCGCATCACGTCCTCCAACGTGATGAACGCCTTCTACGTGCCCGCGCTGGCCGGCATGATCTACGCCATGCCCGGCATGGAGACCAAGCTGCACGCCGTGATCAACAAGGCAGGCGAATACGAGGGCTTCTCGGCCAACTACAGCGGCGCGGGCTTCTCCAAGATGCGCTTCAAGTTCCACGGCCTGGACGATGCCGGCTTCGACAAGTGGGTGCAGAGCAACAAGTCCGCAGGCGGCATGCTCGATCGCACCGGCTACCTCAAGCTCGAGCAGCCCAGCGAGGCCGAGCCGGTCCAGCGCTGGTCCACCGTGTCGTCCGACCTGTTCTATGCCATCGTCAACCGCTGCGTGGAGCCCGGAAAGATGTGCATGCACCAGATGGCGGCCATCGACGCAGCCGGCGGCCTGCCGCTGCCCAGCGTGCACGACGTGGCCAGCCGCGCCGTTCGTCCGCAAGACCCGGCCTCGCCCCAGCGCCGCTACGTGGCGGCCTTCTGCGCGCCCGGTGACCCGGTCGACCTGCCCATGTACTCCGCCTCGGCCAGCTCGCCAGTGGTCCTGAAAGAATAAAGATGTTCGCGAACCTCGACCTCACGAAGTTGATCTTCGGTCGCCTCACCCTGGAGGCGATTCCCTACCACGAGCCCATTCTGGTGGCGACCTTCGCCGCCGTCGCCCTGGGCGGCATCGCCATGCTGGCCCTCATGACCTACATGAAGTGGTGGGGCCCGCTGTGGCGCGACTGGATCACCAGCATCGACCACAAGCGCATCGGCGTCATGTACATCGTGCTGGGCCTGGTGATGCTGCTGCGCGGCTTTGCCGACGCGGTGATGATGCGCGCCCAGCAGGCCATCGCCTTCAACGGCAGCGAAGGCTACCTGCCGCCGCACCACTACGACCAGGTCTTCACCGCCCACGGCGTGATCATGATCTTCTTCGTGGCCATGCCGCTGGTCACGGGCTTCATGAACTACATCGTGCCGCTGCAGATCGGCGCGCGCGACGTGGCCTTCCCGTTCCTGAACAACTTCAGCTTCTGGATGACCACCTTCGGCGCGCTGCTGGTCATGGCGTCGCTCTTCGTGGGCGAGTTCGCCAAGACCGGCTGGCTGGCCTATCCGCCGCTGTCGGGCATCCTGCAAAGCCCCGACGTGGGGGTGGACTACTACATCTGGGCGCTGCAGGTTGCGGGGGTGGGCACATTGCTATCCGGCGTGAACCTGATCGCCACCATCGTGAAGATGCGCGCGCCCGGCATGACCATGATGAAGATGCCCGTCTTCACCTGGACGTCGCTCTGCACCAACGTCCTGATCGTGGCCGCCTTCCCGGTGCTCACGGCCGTGCTGGTGCTGCTCTCGCTGGACCGCTACGTCGGCACCAACTTCTTCACCAACGACCTTGGCGGCAACGCCATGATGTACGTGAACCTGATCTGGATCTGGGGCCACCCCGAGGTCTACATCCTGGTTCTGCCGGTGTTCGGCATCTTCTCCGAGGTGGTGTCCACCTACTCGGGCAAGCGCCTGTTCGGCTACACCTCCATGGTCTACGCCACGGTGGTGATCACCATCCTGTCGTACCTGGTGTGGCTGCACCACTTCTTCACCATGGGCTCGGGGGCCAGCGTCAATTCCTTCTTCGGGATCACGACGATGATCATCTCGATCCCCACGGGCGCGAAGATCTTCAACTGGCTGTTCACCATGTACAAGGGCCGCATCAAGTTCGAGCTGCCCATGATGTGGACCATCGCCTTCATGATCACCTTCGTGATCGGCGGCATGACGGGCGTGCTGCTGGCGGTGCCGCCGGCCGACTTCGTGCTGCACAACAGCCTGTTCCTGATCGCGCACTTCCACAACGTGATCATCGGCGGCGTGGTGTTCGGCCTGTTTGCCGGCATCTACTACTGGTTCCCCAAGGCCTTCGGCTACCGGCTCGATCCGTTCTGGGGCAAGGTCTCGTTCTGGTTCTGGGTCATCGGCTTCTACTTCGCCTTCATGCCGCTGTATGTGCTGGGCCTGATGGGCGTCACCCGCCGCATGAACCGCTTCGAGGATCCGTCGCTGCAGATCTGGTTCATCATCGCCGCCATCGGCGCGGCCATGATCGCCGTGGGCATCGCCGCCATGCTGATCCAGTTCGCCGTGAGCTACATGCGCCGCGAGCAGCTGCGCGACAACACGGGCGACCCGTGGAACGGCCGCACGCTCGAGTGGTCCACGTCGTCTCCGCCGCCTGACTACAACTTCGCGTTCACGCCCATCGTTCACGACAACGATGCCTGGTACGACATGAAGCGCCGCCACTACGTGCGTCCCACCGAGGGCTTCATCCCGATCCACATGCCCAAGAACACGGCAGCCGGCTTCGTGATCGCCGCCTTTGCCGCCATCATGGGCTTCGGACTGATCTGGCACATGTGGCTGGTGGCCGGCTTCTGCTTCGCCGCCATGCTGATCTCGACGATCGTCCACACCTTCAACTACAAGCGCGACTTCCACATCCCTTCGGAAGAAGTCGTCCGCGTCGAAGACGCTCGTACCCGCCTTCTGGCTGCCGGCAATGTCTGAGTTCACCCTGAAACACCCCAGCGGCGCCGCGGGCGCCCAGGCAGCAGCCAGCAACGGCTCGGCCGACCACTTCTACATGACCCGGGAACACCACCCGGAAAACGGCACCCTGCTGGGCTTCTGGCTCTACCTGATGAGCGACTGCCTGGTGTTCGCCGTGCTGTTCGCCTGCTACGGCGTGCTGGGCCGCAGCTACGCGGCCGGCCCCGGCGGCGCCGAACTGTTCGACCTGCCGCTGGTGGCGGTGAACACCTCGCTGCTGCTGCTGTCCTCCATCACCTATGGCTTTGCCATGCTGGAGATGCAAAAGCGCAACAAGGGCGCGGTGCTGATGTGGCTGTTCATCACCGGCCTGTTCGGTGCGGGCTTCCTGGGCATCGAGCTGTACGAGTTCGCGCACCTCATCCATGAAGGCGCCGGCCCGCAGCGCAGCGCCTTCCTGTCGTCCTTCTTCACGCTGGTGTCCACCCACGGCCTGCACGTCACCTTCGGCATCGTCTGGCTGATCACGCTGATGACCCAGGTGACCAAGTACGGCCTGACGGCCGCCAACCGCCGCCGCCTGATGTGCCTGTCGATGTTCTGGCACTTCCTGGACGTGGTCTGGATCGGCGTCTTCACCTTTGTCTACCTGATGGGAGTGCTGTGATGAGCGCCAACCACGATCACCACGACCACCACGATTCGCATCACGATCATCACGACGACGATCACGACAGCGGCCCGCACGCCACCTTCAAGGGCTACATGACGGGCTTCGTCCTGTCGGTCATCCTCACCGCCATTCCCTTCTGGCTGGTGATGGCCAAGGTGTTCGACAAGCCCAGCACCACCACCATGGTGATCCTGGCCTTCGGACTGGTGCAAATCATCGTGCACATGAGCTACTTCCTGCACATGGACGCGAAGTCCGAAGGCGGCTGGAACATGCTGGCGCTGGTCTTCACCGCGGTGCTGGTGGTGATCACGCTGTCGGGTTCGCTGTGGGTCATGTACCACCTCAACACCAACATGATGCCCAGCATGTCCAGCCAGGACATGCGCGCCAGGCCTTGACGCCTGCAGCTGCCCCCAAGAACGAAAACGGCCCGCGGTCTGCGGGCCGTTTGGCCGTTCTGGGCCTGCTCGCGCTGCTGGCCTTCTGCACGCTGGTGGCCCTGGGCTGGTGGCAGGTGGAGCGCCGCGCCTGGAAGCTCGAGCTGATTGCGCGCGTGGAAGCACGGGTCCACGCCGCCCCTGTCGACCTGCCCGGCCCCGCGCGCTGGCCGCAAGTCACGGCCGCCTCCGACGAATACCGCCGCGTGCGCCTTGCCGGCCACTTCCTGCACGAGCGGGAAACGCAGGTGCAGGCGCTCACCGAGCTGGGCAGCGGCTTCTGGGTCCTCACGCCGCTGGAGCTGGCCGACGGCCATGTGGTGCTGGTCAACCGAGGCTTCGTGCCGCCCGAGCTGCGCGACCGCATCACCCGCATGGCGGTCGAGCCGGTGGGCGAGGTCGCGCTGGTGGGGCTGCTGCGCATCTCCGAGCCCGGTGGCGGCTTTCTGCGCAGCAACGATGCACAAGCCGATCGCTGGTATTCGCGCGACGTGGCCGCCATCGCCGCGGCGCGCGGCTTGCCGGCCGACCGGGTGGCACCCTTCTTCGTCGACGCCGACAAGGAGCCGATGGCGGAGCCGGACCAGCCGGTCGGCGGTCTCACGGTCATCAGCTTTCGCAACAGCCACCTCGTGTATGCGCTCACCTGGTTCACCCTGGCCCTGCTGGTGCTGGGCGCCGCCTGGCGGGTGTGGCTGGAGGAAAAGCGGCTGCGCCGCGCACAGGGCGGGGCGCAGCAGGCAGACTAGCGCCTATGGACCAGATCGCGACGACGACGGCGCCCGGCCACCCCGTGCCGGTGCAATCCGTGCCCCATGCCATGACCGGCGTGGAGCAGGGCGGGCGCCTGCAGGTGGCCACCGGCATCCGCAACATGCAGCAGCTGATTCAGCTGCGCTGGATCGCGGTGGTGGGGCAGGTGGTGACCATCCTGGTGGTGCACTACGGCCTGGGCATCCATCTGCCGCTGCACCAGATGCTGGTGGTGCTGGCCTGCCTGGCGGCCTTCAATGCGGTGAGCCGCCTGCGCTGGCGCGCGCACCATGTGGTGACCAACGCCGAGCTGTTCGCGGTGCTGCTGGTGGACGTGGGCATGCTCACGACCCAGCTGTACTTCAGCGGCGGCGCGGCCAATCCCTTCGTCTTCCTGTTCCTGCTGCAGGTGGTGCTGGGCGCGATGCTGCTGGACATCCGCACCACCTGGGCGCTGTTCGGCGTGACCGTGGCCTGCTTCGTCGGCCTGGCCCTGTTCGCCGAGCCGCTGGCGCTGCCGCTGGATGCCAGGGACGGACTGGGCAGCCCGTTCATCCTGGGCCTGTTCATCTGCTTTGCGCTGGTGGCGGCACTGACGGTGGTGTTCGTGGCCCGCATCAACCGCAACCTGCGCCGGCGGGATGCGCGCCTGGCCGACCTGCGCCAGCGCGCCGCCGAAGAAGAGCACATCGTGCGCATGGGCCTGCTGGCCTCGGGCGCCGCGCACGAGCTGGGCACGCCGCTGGCCACGCTGTCGGTGATCCTGGGCGACTGGCAGCACATGGCTCCCTTCGACAGCAATCCGGAGCTGCAGGGCGAGGTCTCGGAGATGCAGGCGCAGGTGCAGCGTTGCAAGTCCATCGTCAGCGGCATCCTGCTGTCGGCCGGCGAGGCGCGCGGCGAATCGTCCGAACGCACCAGCGTGATCGAGTTCCTGGACGAGGTGGTGGACGACTGGCGCCTCTCGCGCCAGCCGCGCGGCTTTACCTACGACAACCATTTCGGGCACGACCTGCCCATCGTGTCGGACTCTGCGATCCAGCAGATGATCCACAACGTGCTGGACAATGCCCTCGAAGCGTCGCCGCACTGGCTCATGTTCGAAGTGGCGCGCCACGCCGACGAGCTGGTGCTGAGCTGCACCGACGCCGGCCCGGGCTTCGAGCCGCGCATGCTCGCGCAGTTCGGCAAGCCCTACCAGTCGAGCAAGGGCCGCGCCGGTGGCGGGCTGGGGCTGTTCCTGGTCGTGAACGTGGCGCGCACCCTGGGCGGAAAGGTGGAGGCGCGCAACAAGCCCGAGGGCGGCGCGATCGTCACGATCACGCTGCCGCTCGCATCGATCGTGCTGGAGTCGGAAGAAGAGGTGGACGACCTTGAGTGAAGAGCAACAAGCGCAGCCGCCGCGGCACCTGCTGATCGTCGAGGACGACGCGGCCTTTGCGCGCACGCTCAAGCGCTCCTTCGAGCGGCGCGGCTACACGGTGGACCTGGCGGCCTCGCTGGCCGACATGCACACGGTGCTGCAGCAGCGCACGCCCGGCTTCGCGGTGGTCGACCTCAAGCTCGGCGGCGATGCATCCGGGCTGGCCTGCGTGCAGCAGCTGCATGCGCACGACGAGGACATGCTCATCGTGGTGCTCACCGGCTTTGCCAGCATCGCGACGGCCGTCGAAGCCATCAAGCTGGGCGCTTGCCACTACCTGGCCAAGCCTTCGAACACCGACGACATCGAGGCCGCATTCGGCCGTGCCGAAGGCAGCACCGACGTGAGCCTGACCAGCCGCGCCACGTCCATCAAGACGCTGGAGTGGGAGCGCATCCACGAGACGCTGGCCGAGACCGGCTTCAACATCTCCGAAACCGCACGGCGCCTGGGCATGCACCGCCGCACGCTGGCGCGCAAGCTGGAAAAGCAGCGGGTCAAGTAGGCGCCAGCAGGGCCGAGCGCAGCAGCCGCGCATTGCGGGGCAGGGGCGCATCGGCGCGCGAACACACCAGGAGCTGCCGCCGCGCCCATGCATCGCTCAGCGGCAAGGCCTGCACACCCATCCTGGCCCGCGCACCGCGACTGGCCAAGGCGGCGCGCGGCACCACCGCCACGCCAATGCCTTGCTCCACCATGGCGCAGACCGCGTCGAAGCTGCTGACCCGGATGCGATAGGCCAGGCGCCGGCCGAGGCGCCGCGCATGGGCAGCCACGTGTTCCTGCAGCGGCGTGCCGGCGGCCAGGCCCACGAAGTCGCGCTGCGCAGCATCGGCCAGCGCGATGCTGCGCCGGCCGGCGAGCGGATCGTCCGCCGGCACCAGCAGCACCAGGTCGTCGCGGGCCCAGGCGATGGCGTCCAGCCCGGTGGTGGCCACCGCGTCGGACACGATGCCCAGGTCGGCCAGGCCGCCGCGCAGCTCTTGCACGATCTCTTCGCTGGGGCGCTCCTGCAGGTCGACGGAAACGCGCGGGTGCCCGGCCAGAAATGCCGCCAGCGCCTTCGGCAGGTGCTGCGTCATCGCCGAAGTGTTGCACAGCAGGCGCACACGCCCCTGCAGCCCCTGGCCGTAGACGCCGAGTTCGGAGCGCAACTGCTCGACCTGGTCCAGCACGCGCCGCGCATGCGCCAGCAGCGTGTGGCCTGCCTCGGTGGCTTGCACGCCGGTCTTCCTGCGCACCAGCAAGGGTGCGCCCAGCGTTTCTTCCATTCCCAGCACGCGCTGGCTGGCCGAGGCCAGGCTCAGGTGCGTGCGCTCGGCGCCGGCCGTCAGGCTGCCGGCTTCCACAACGTTCACGAACAGGCGCAGGTCGGTCAGGTCGAATCGCATGGTGGGCGGAACTTAGCAGAGCCGCCAGCGGACCGGCGGCGTGCCGCCGCCGGGCAAACGCGTGCTCAGGACGCCACGCGCCCCGGACGCGCCTTCACCAGCAGTTCCGCCGCCAGGCCGACGGAGTTCTGCTGCAGGCTGCGCACCGAGTAGCTGCCCAGGTCCTGGCCGTCCAGGCTCACGCTGACCGAGGGGAAGTAGTGCCCCAGCGAATCGCCCGCGTCGTTGAGCAAACGCTCCAGCGAATCGATGGGGTCTTCGCAGCGGCCCGCGTCGGTTCGCCCGGCACGCACGCTGTAGGTGTAGTAGTCGCGGCCGATGCGTCGGATTTCGAGGTGGGGTAGCACTTTGTCTTACCTTGTAACCGGAGCCGAACCGTATGCGCCGCAGCCCGGGGTGTCCATAGGCCTTTCGGCAGACGCGATAATCCTGGCCCATGAGCGGCAACACCTTCGGCACCCTTTTCGCAGTTACCAATTTCGGCGAGTCCCACGGACCCGCCATCGGCTGCGTCATCGACGGTTGCCCGCCCGGCATGGCGCTGTCCGAGGCCGACATCCAGCCCGACCTGGACCGCCGCCGCCCCGGCACCAGCCGCCACGTCACCCAGCGCAACGAGCCCGACCAGGTGCAGATCCTCTCGGGCGTGTACGAGGGCAAGACCACCGGCACGCCCATTGCGCTGCTCATCCAGAACACCGACCAGCGCAGCAAGGATTACGGCGCCATTGCCCAGCAGTTCCGGCCCGGCCATGCCGACTTCACCTACTGGAAGAAGTACGGCATTCGCGATCCGCGCGGCGGCGGCCGCTCCTCGGCCCGCCTGACCGCGCCCATGGTGGCCGCCGGCGCCGTGGCCAAGAAGTGGCTGGCCGAGAAATACGGCACCGTGTTTCGCGGCTGCATGACGCAGGTGGGCGAGATCGAGATCCCCTTCGAGAGCTGGGACCACGTGCCCAACAACCCCTTCTTCGCCCCGGTGGCAGATGTGAGCCGGCTGGAGGCCTACATGGACGCGCTGCGCAAGGCCGGCGACTCGTGCGGCGCGCGCCTGCGCGTCACGGCCAGCAACGTGCCGGTGGGCCTGGGCGAGCCGCTGTTCGACAAGCTCGATGCCGACATCGCCTTTGCCATGATGGGCATCAACGCGGTCAAGGGCGTGGAGATCGGCGCCGGCTTCGGCAGCGTCACGCAGCGCGGCACCACCCACGGCGACTCCATCACGCCCAGCGGCTTTGCCACCAACAATGCCGGCGGCGTGCTGGGCGGCATCAGCACCGGCCAGGACCTGGAGGTGGGCATTGCCATCAAGCCCACCAGCTCGATCATCAGCCCGCGCCAGTCCATCGACATCCACAACCAGCCGGTCGAGGTCGTCACCAAGGGCCGGCACGACCCCTGCGTGGGCATTCGCGCCACGCCCATCGCCGAGGCCATGCTCGCGCTGGTGGTGATGGAGCATGCGCTGCGCCATCGTGCGCAGTGTGGCGACGTGGCCGTCGGCGACGAAGCCGGCCAGCGTTCTCCCCAGTCCTCGTTCCTGTAGCCGGGGCGGTGGACGCCAGCCGGCAACCCCGCCACCTGCTGGCTTTCGCCGCGCTGTCGGCGAGCTATTTCGCGCACATCGGTTTCTTCAACCCCTACCTGCCGCTGTGGCTGAAGGACCTGGGGCTGCCGATCTTCACCATCAGCCTGCTGACCTCGGTCCAGTCGGTGACGCGGGTGTTCGCGCCCTATGCCTGGGGCGCGCTGTCCGACCGCACCGGCGAGCGGGTGAAGCTGCTTCGCTTTTCCGCGGCGGTGGCCACCATCGCGGCGCTGGGCCTGTTCTGGCCCGGCGGAGCGCTGTGGCTGGCCTTCGTGCTGCTGCTGATGTTCACCCACACCAGCTCGATGATGTCGCTCACCGAGGCGGCCATGGCGCACCTGGTGGCCGGCGACTGGGGGCGCTACGGGCGCATCCGGCTGTGGGGTTCGGCCGGCTTCCTGGTGACGGTGTTCGTGGCCGGCGAATGGTTCGACCGCTTCGGCATGAGGCACTTCCCCTTCTGGACCGTCGCGACCCTGTGCCTGCTGCTGCTGGCCACGCTGCGCCTGCCCGATGTGCGCGAGCCGGCCATCGAACGCAGCGCGGCGCAGGCGCCGGTGTGGCCGGTGCTGCGCCAGCCGGCGGTGCGCTGGTTCTTCGTCTCGCTGTTCTTCCAGGTCACGGCGCACTTTGCCATCTACGGCTTCCTGTCGCTCTACCTGGATTCGCTGGGCTACGGCAAGGCGACGATCGGCTTGCTGTGGGGGTTGTCGGTGCTGGCGGAAATCGCCTGGTTCTTCTTGCAGGGCCGCTGGATGGGGCGCCTAGCCATGCCGCGCTGGCTGCTGCTGTGCGGCATCGCCGCGGTGGCGCGCATGGCCATCACCGCGGGCCTGGGCGGCTGGTTTGCCGCGCTGGTGGTGGCGCAACTGCTGCACGCACTCAGCTTTGCCACGCACCACACCACCTGCATCGCGCTGGTGTCCCGTCACTTTCCGGGCCGGCTGCGCGGGCGCGGGCAGGCGCTGTTCACTGTCATCGGCTACGGCTTCGGCGGCGTGCTCGGCGTGCTGGCCGGCGGTGCCATCGCGCAGCGATTCGGATACGTGCCGATGTACGTCGTGGCCACGGTGCTTGCGCTGATCGGCACGCTGTGCGCCTGGCGCGTGCTGCGGCTGGAAGCGGCTGCGCAGCCGGCCGCCGCAGCGGGCTGAAGCTCACGCTCCCGGCAGCACCTCGCGCAGCGCCGCCAGCGCCAGCGCCAATCGCGCACCCACCTGGGCGTTGTGCTTGACCAGCGCGATGTTGGCCGCCAGGCTGCGGCCGCCGCTGAGCTGCGCGACGCGTTGAAGGAGGAAGGGCGTCACGGCCTTGCCGGCAATGCCCTGGTCCTGCGCTTCGCGCAAGGCCGCGTCGATCCAGCCGTCCACTTCCTCGCGCGGCAGTGCGTCGGCCTCGGGCACGGGCGCGGCCAGCACCACGCCGTTGGACAGGCCCAGCGACCATTGCGTGCGGATGAAACGGGCCTGCGCCTGCGCATCGTCGAGCCGGAAGTCGGCGCGGTGGCCGCTGTCGCGCACATAGAAGGCGGCAAAGGCGTCCTGCCCGCAGCTGAGCACGGGCACGCCGTGCGTCTCCAGATATTCGAGCGTGAGGCCGATGTCCAGGATCGACTTGGCCCCGGCGCACACCACCGCCACCGGCGTGCGCGCCAGCTCCTGCAGGTCGGCCGAGATGTCGAAGCTCTGCTGCGCGCCCCGATGCACGCCGCCGATGCCGCCGGTGACGAAGACCTCGATGCCGGCCAGGTGCGCGCAGATCATGGTGGCCGCGACCGTGGTGGCGCCCACCCGGCCCGAGGCCAGCACGGCCGGCAGGTCGCGCCGGCTGGTCTTCTGCGCGTCGGGCGAGCTGGCCAGGCGCTCCAGTTCGGCGTCCTGCAGGCCGACGTGGATGCGCCCGTCCATCACGGCAATGGTGGCGGGCTCCGCACCCTCGGCGCGGATCACGGCCTCGACGGCACGGGCAGTGGCCACGTTCTCTGGCCAGGGCATGCCGTGGGTCACGATGGTGGATTCGAGCGCCACCACCGGCCGGCCGGCCGCACGCGCGGCCTGCACGGCGGGGCTGAGGTGGATGAAGGCGTGGGCGTCGGTGGAAGGCGTCTTGATGAGCATGGGCCGAGTGTGCATCGGCACGCAAGCCATCCCTGGACTCAGGGGCGGCGCACGGAAAGCGGCTGGCGCGACCAGTACGCGCTGGCCAGCTTGTCCAGCCGCACCGTGCCACCGGTGGAGGGCGCATGCACGAAGCGCCCGTCGCCCACGTAGATGCCCGCATGGCTGGGCTGCCCGCTGCCGAACAGCACCAGGTCGCCGGTGCGCAGGTCGCCGCGGTCCACCGCTTCGCCGAAGCCCGACAGCTGGGCCACCGTTCGCGGCGGCGTCAGGCCGGCCCGGGTGCGGTAGACATAGCCGATGAGCCCGGAGCAGTCGAAGCCGCCTTGGGGCGAATTGCCGCCATAGCGATAGGGCGTGCCCACCAGGCCCAGCGCATGGATGGCGATGTCCTCCGACTGCTCGCTCGACAGGGGCGCATAGCGCACCGAGGCGGCACCGCCCGGGGAAGGGCGCGGCGGTGCGCTGCCGCAGGCGGCAAGCACCAGCGCGGCGGCAATCAGCAGGCAGGGCAGCGCGCATTGGCGCCGCGATGCGGGCAGGCGGATCAACTCGGCTCCTTCGGTTGCTATTAACTTTATAGCATCCTTCAGCCTTGCGTCCCGCGATGTGCCCAGGCGGTCGTGTGCCTTTCCACGGCCGAGAAGAGCTCGTACATGACCATCGCCATGG
>JAFECZ010000049.1 GCA_018241905.1 Pseudomonadota bacterium | reverse complement strand
CGGCCCGGTGCGCGCACCGCTGACCGACCTCAAGCCCGAGGAAATGGACAAGCTCCAGACGCTGATCGAGTCGCTCGGCCCGCAAACCTGATCAGCGCCGCCCCCCCGGGCTGACGACTGCCCCATCCGCACTGGCATGGACCGCCCCTTTCCTTCCCACGCGGTTCAGGGCAGGTTTTCCCTGAAGATCGCCGGCGGCGACACCACCAGCCTGGCCGTGCGTGCGCTCGATGCCTGGGCCCTGGCTCACTGCGGCCTGGTGCCCCCAGGCCCCGCTCTGCCGACTGCACAGTGACGATGCTCGGTTGAACGGCGTCGAGTTGATGCTCAATGGAGGCCAGATGGGCGGGACGGACGTTTTCAAACGGCTGGTGGTGGGCAGCCGATAGAGGCGGGCTCTCACGAACGCCGGTCAAGCTGGGTGCGGGCTGGCCGGTGCCGCTTGCAAGTCATCCGCATTGAGCCGCTGTTGAGCGCGTCGGGGTTCGAATTCGGGTAGCCGATCGTCGCGCGCCGGGCGAAGCCTCTTCCGGGCGCAAACTCTGGACTTAGGTGTGCATTGCTTCCTGTGCTTGCGGGACAACACTAAACACAATGGATTACACAGAAAATCCAGCGACCGCCTTCCCATGTCCAAAATCCTCCAGTCTCGCGATCCTCAGCAAGCGGCACGACAAGGCCAACCCAGTGGCTCCAGCCTCCGTCGCGCCGCGCTGCGACATTCGCAATCTGGAACCGACCTGCCAGAAGACGCAACAGCTAGCGAGCTCTTGCAGCTGGAAGCCCTGTTTGCTCGGGAAGGCATCGTGCTGCGCCGGCCGACGCGCGGCGTGTGATGATGTGATCTAGTTCTCATATTCCGTCCAGGCCCGCAGCGAATTCGGTCATCAATGCGAATGCAGCCTGCTGCGGCGCCGTGAGGATTTACCGAGCAATCGTCACGTCTGGTTTGAAGGGAAGAACCTTGGCGCCGGCCAGATCCGAGTGCCGCACGACAAATGGATTACCCACGCCCAATCCGAAGCTCACCATGCGACAGATCACGCGGCGCGGATGCCGGGACTGCTAGACATGAGCCATTCGCTGCCGCGCTGTCCATCGCGTGATTTTGCGGCCCTTGGCGAGATGATTTGTTTGTGCGGCCAATTGCTCCAACTGCCCCCTTGCTGGCGGTAAGACCAGAAGCTTGCGCTCTCAAAAACGGACACTGTGGTCCTTCGCCCTCTGCGCATAGGTGTCCCCAGTCATCTTCACTCCGAGACCGACACCTCTGAGCGTACTAGCCGTGGCCTCTTTCGCTCCAGGTGCAAAGTATTCCGAATACTCGGCGACCACGTCACCCAAGTACCCTGTCACGATGACATTGTTGTAGCCTCGGCCGACGAGCGATGCTTTTAGGCGCTGCGCGTACGGTTGCAACGGGCGGCCTCCTGGGTTCTGAACGGAAACTCCAACGCAACAGCAGTAGAGACGAAGGTCGACGAACGACTTTGTCAGCCCTTCCCTTTCGATCGCTCGTGACAACTCGTCGACCAAATAGTTCTTGGGCGTTCCACCGACAACCTGAAGGGAAAGACCGACGTACTTCAGTTCTCCACCTCGGTCGTTTCCAATCATGACGGCCCCCCCGCCGCTGCTCAAAGCTACGCCATGGGAAAGCACGTATAGCCTGTCCGTACTCGCGACACCACCAAGCTTTCCACCTCCGAACTCGCGTCGCAACGCTTTGGAAGATCCCGAGTCCCCAACTTGAATGATCGGGTAGGCTGCTTTTCCTTGTGCAATGCGCGTCAAGTTCCACTTCTTCGCGATTGACGCCATTTCAGGGGTCAGCACGGGTATGTAGATGTAGGTTGTCATTGCACGCCCTTCAGATACATCTTGGATTGGATGTGCACCCTCGAAGGTCGGAAAGAACTCTACTCAAGCATGGGGCCCAAGGCGCCTGGCCGACTGATGAACCCAAACCCTACTGCCGATACTTCTTCGGAACTGGGTGTGTTCGGCAGTCGAACGGTCCGTCCGACCCGGTTCCGCGGATGCGCGTTTCGAAGTACTGCCGCTTCGAACTAGCCGCTTGAAGACCTTGCACGGTCGCAGCGTCGATTTCGCAATAGTGGTAGTAGGTCGTCTTGAGTTGAATGACCATGTATCGCTCTGCTCTGTCGTAGCAAATGCGGGAGACGTCGCTGCGATCATGGACCTCAGCACACGCAAATGCGTCGAGCGAAACGGCACCGAGATACTTGACTTGAACGGTTTCCGCTGCGGCGGCTTGGCATGTCAATACCAGCGCCGAAAAGATGATGGCTCGCAACCCAGCCTCCAAGGTAGTTGGCTGCGCAATCTTCTTCACAAGCGAGGCTCACGCCCTCCACAACATGGATGAGGTCGTCGTGACCTGCGAACGAGCACACCCAAGCCAGTAGACGGCTGGGGCGCTATTGCCGGACCGGCCAAGCGTCCTTGACGGGACGCCTCTCGTAGACGAGCACGCCGCAGCCCGGTGGGGTGGGGCCTTTTTCACCACAGCAGGCGGCCAGCCAATGTCCCGCCACACCTTGACCCTGCGCTTCATTCATCCACGGCAACGGCGCAGCGTCCGGGATGCGCTGTGCCAACAGGCTTCCGGCCGAATCATCCGAGTCGAGAGCACGCAGCTGTTCCTGCGCTTGCGCCTGCGTCTCACCGGTGACCACGAAAAGAACGCGCCCGTCCCACTCACCCTGGAGCGCGCGAATGTCACACACCCAGCGCGAGATGCCGCGCAACTGCGGGCGCATCCTGGCGCTCACGGGGGTCGGGTTTGCCAGCAGGTGCCGGTACGGCGCGCTGTCGAGGACGGCCGGCGAGTGCAGGCCGTACAAGGTGAGATAGCGCTGCATCGGCGTCCCAGGCCGCGCGGCGTAACGCCGCGCCCACAGGATCCCAGGAACCCTCAGCCTTTCGGGGACGTGCTCGTTCGCATGCCAGTCGTTGTAGACATCCTCGACGCCCGGCTCGACATCGTTCCACAAGGCGAGCAATGCGGTGGCCTGCTGTTCAGGCATCGTGGTGTTCCGGTTTGAGAAGGACCTTGCAGGCCTGCTTATCGTGCGCGAGCGCAAACCCCTGCAGGGCTTGAGACAACGGCAGCACATGGCTGACCATGGGCGCAAGCGCCGGCGCCAACTCCTGCATCAATTCCAGCGCCTCGGGCCAGTCCGACTCCGGTGGACGAAAGGAGCCTCGCAGCTGGTGTTGGTTGCGCACCAAATCGGTCAGGTCCAGCGACAGCGCCTGCGCGTGGATGCCAGTCACCACCAGGATGCCGTTTCGGCGCAACAGGCGCAGGGCGTCGTTGATGGTCGCGGGCACGCCCGTCGCCTCGAACACGACATCGAATGCAGCGCCGCCGGTGCGTTCGCGCGCTCCCCCTTCCAGCGACTGGCAAGAGACGTCCACCAAATCCTCGAAGCCCATGCGCCGCAGCGCCTCGAAGCGCGCCGTGTCATCAAAGCCGCTCACCACGACTTGCGAGGCATGCGCGCGCCGCGCCAAGACCGCAATACCTTGGCCGATCGTGCCTGGCCCCATCACGAGCACGCGCTTGCCCGCCAAGTCGCCCGCCACGCGAAGCGCCTGCATCGAGATCGTCAGCGGCTCGGTCAGTGCGGCCAGCTCATCGGACAGCGCGTCGGGCACTGGCACGCAGTTGCGCAGCGGCGCGCGAACCCGCGCGGCAAATGCGCCGTCGCGTGTCATGCCGATGCCTCGGCGCCGCTCGCACAGGTCGTGCTGGCCTGCCGCGCAGGCCGCGCAGGTGCCGCAGGTCACGGACGGGCGCACCACCACCCGGCGGCCCGCCAGGGGGCCCGTCTGTGCAACGCCCACAAACTCATGTCCGATGGTCACGGGCAGGCTCGGGGCGATGAAGAAATAGCTCGAAGTCCAGGTGTCCACGTGCAGGTCGCTGCCGCAGATGCCCGCGGCACTGACCTGGACCATCACGTCATCGCTGCCCGGCTCGAGGGTGGGCTCCGGAATGTCTACGAGTTCCAGTCCGGCCCGTGGATGCGTCTTTCGCAAGGCTTGCATGTCCTTCTTTCTTCGCGGTTCAATCGATCTGGATGCCGGCCTTCTTGATGATCGGCCCCCACTTGGCGCTCTCGGCGCTGATGAAGGTGCGGAACTCCTCGGCCGAGCCACCGCCAATCACCAGGCCTTGCTTGGCGAAGGCCTCGCGCACATCGCTCTCCTTCATGACGGCATTGACGTCCTCGTTGATCCGCTGGACCACTGACGCCGGCGTGGCGGCTGGGCCGAAGACGCCGTTCCAGGCGATCGATTCGAATCCCGGGTAGCCAGACTCCTGGACGGTGGGCAGATCCTTCATGCCTTCCATCCGCTTGGAACTCGTGACGGCGATCAGGCGAATGCGCCCGTTGCCAACCAGCGGCAAGAGGGCCGGCGCCACCGTGAACAGCGCCTGGGTCTCGCCCGTGGCCAGCGAGATCCCGGCCGGCGGGGAGCCTGCGAAGGGAACGTGGGTCGCCTCAAAGCCCGCCGCGCTCCTGAACAGTTCCATCGTCAGATGCGAAGAGCTGCCCGCGCCGACCGACCCGTAGTTGATGCCGCCGGGCTGCTTCTTGGCCCAGGTCACGAAGTCCCGGAGGTTCTTCGCCGGATTGCTCGCCGGCACGGCCAGCACGTTGGGCTGGGACGAAGTGAGCACGATGGGCTGCAGATCCTTGGCCGGGTCGTAGGCCATCTGCTTGTACATGTACGGCGCGAAGGCGATGGGGCCGTTGAACCCGATGCCCAGCACATAGCCGTCCGAGGGCGCCTTGGCCACCGCCGTCATGCCCAACATTCCGCCGGCGCCGGCCTTGTTGTCCACGATGACCGGCTGGTGCCATTTGGCGCTCAGCTTGTTGCCCAGGGTACGGGCAATGAAGTCCAGCGAGCTGCCGGCAGGCGCCGGCACCACTAGCTTGACGGGCTTGCTCGGCCACTCCTGGGCCGTGGCGGTAAACGCCAGAGGAAGAAGTGCGACAGCGATGAGGCTTTTCACGGGGTGTCTCCTGGTTGTTGGCTTGGGGGTCGTCGATGCATCGAATTCTGGAGATGGCGTATTGATACTGCAAACATCGATGAGGTATCGTCCCCATACGCACGAGATATAGAGATGCCATGGCCCTCGAACTCCGACACCTTCCCTATTTCATGGCCGTCGCGGAGACCGGCAACCTGAGCCGCGCTGCGCAGAAGCTCTTCATCGCGCAGCCGCCGCTGTCGGTGCAGATCCGGCAGCTGGAGGAGGAGCTCGGGACGGCGCTGTTCGTGCGCCACCCCAAGGGAGTGCGCCTCACGGCCGCAGGAGAAAAGCTCCTGCCGCAGGCCCGCCAGATGCTGAACCGGGCCGCCCAGCTCAAGAGCAGCATCGATGAGGGCAGCGCGCAATCGAGCAGCCTGTCGATTGGCTACGTGCCCTCGGCCGGGAGCACCGTCCTGCCCCAGCTGGTTCGGCGCCTGCGGGCCGAGATCCCCGGCCTGCAGCTGGAGATTCGCGAGATGATCAGCTCCGAGCAGGTGGATGCGCTCGTGGGTGGCAGCATCGATGTCGGCCTGGCGCGAAGCGAGCCCAGGCACCCGCGCATCGAGGTCTCGTCGCGCATGGCCGATCCATTTGTCATCGCCCTGCCCGGCGAGGACGCCAGCCCCATTTCAGGCGCCGCCGACCTCAAGGCGTTTGCCGACAAGGACTTCGTTGCATTCACCCGGCATCGGGGCCCGGCCTACTTTGACCAGGCCATCCACCTTTGCACCAAAGCCGGGTTCTCCCCACGCATCCGGTACGAGGCGAGCACGGTGCACGGCGTGCTCGATCTCGTCGGTGCCGGCCTGGGGGTGGCCTTGGTTCCCTCCTCCTGCACGCTCCTGCGCCTTGGGCACGTGGCGTTTCGCGCCTTGCGCGGATCGCACGCGGGCGAGGTCCTGACGCTGCTGCAGCGCCGCGGCGACGCGAGCACGAGCGTTGCGGCCACGCACGCCGCGTGTGCGTCGATCTTCAAGACCCTGCGTTCGCACATGCTGCGCGAACTCGAGAGTCCAGGGGGTACATGTCGCGCATGGCGCCCAGGGCCCACATGACGCGCTTTGAAGACGCCCCGCCTATGTGCGGTACTGCCCCAGCTCACGCTTGACCAGATCGATGAAGGTCTGGCCCAGCTGGGACGTCGGGCGGTTCACGTTGGTCACGCTGTAGATCGCAAAGCTCGGCGCCTTCGGAATGGGGATGAGGACCAGTTCCTCAGAGCGATGCGCGCGCGCCGAAAATTCATCGACGAAGGCGACGCCCGCGCCGCTGGCCGCCATGGCGCATGCGGCGTAGCCCGAGCGGACTTCCACCGCCACCTGGCGCGCGATGGCGTGCTTGGCCAGCCACGCATCGATGACCGCACTCTGGGGCGCCTCGGGGCTGTAGACGATCAGGCGCTGCTGCAGCGCCGCTGCCAGATCGAACTTCCTCGCGGCGGCCAGCGGGTGGCCCGTGGGGACGGCGCAAAGCAGGCGCCAGCGTCCGATCTCGCGCACATCCAGCACGGGATGATCCAAGGGCGCGCTGGAGATGGCCACGTCGGCCTCTTCCGCGACCAGCGTCTGGACGATCTCCCGGGTCGGAAGTGACTCGAAAAAGACCTTGGAATAGGCGAACCTCTGCAGCAGCCGTGCGGTGGCGCGCGGCACCAACTGCAGGCCGGTGTTGGCGCTGGAGAGCACCCGCAGCGTGCCGTGGCCTCCAAAGCGCAGGTGCGTGGCCACGTTCTGCACATGCTGCACGCCGCGGTAGACCTTCTCGACTTCGGCTTGCAGGGTGTGCGCTTCGGGCGTGGGGATCAGGCGCGCGTTGCGCCGCTCGAACAGGGTCACCCCCAGCTGGATCTCCAGGTGCCGAATCAGGCGACTGATGCCAGGCTGGGACACGTGCAACAGGCGCGCCGCGTTGGTGGTCGAGCCGGTCGACATGACCGCACGGAAGACCTCGATCTGTCGAAGATTCATGTTGGTGGACGGTCCGTGCTAACCCTAGGCAAGAACACGATGTTATAGCCAGCGCCCGCATTGGTATTGGACCGGCCCGCGGCGCGTTCCTAGCATTCGGTCCATGTTCTCGCTGCCCCGATCCCCCAGCCCTGCCGATGCCGTGAATGGCCAGACAAAGCTCTTCTTCGTCGTCGGCCACCCCGTCGGACAGGTCAAGGCACCTGTGGCCTTCAACGCCGTGTTCCGGCAGGCCGGGATCAACGCCCTTGTCGTTCCGCTGGACCTGGCGCCGCAGGACGTCCTGTCCACCTGCCGTGCGCTGCTGGCGTCGCCCACGACGGGCGGCATCCTGGTCACGGTGCCCTACAAGAAGACCTTGTTCGAACTGGCCGATGTGCACGGCGACGACGCCCTGGCCGTGGGCGCGGTCAACGCACTGCGGCGCGCGTCGGATGGCCAGATCCTGGGCGACCTGTTCGACGGCGCCGGATTTCTGGGCGGGCTGATGGCCGCCGGCCACGATCCGCACGGGCGGCGCGTGCTGGTGCTGGGCGCCGGGGGCGCCGGCTCAGCGATCGCCGCAGCGCTTGCCCGCACGAGCGCCGCGTGGATCGGGCTCTACGACCCCACCGCTGGCCGCGCCGACGAATTGACGCAGCAGTTGCGCGCCCAATTTCCCGGCGGGCCTGAGATCGAAGCGCTGGATTCACCCCTCGCACCCTGCGACTGCGTGGTCAATGCGACACCGCTGGGCATGCGTGCGGCCGATCCGCTGCCGATCGATCCAGCTCGTCTGGCCCCGGAAACGCTGGTCGTGGACGTGATCATGGAGCCTGCCCTCACGCCGCTACTGCGCCAGGCGGCCGAGCGCGGCCTGGCCACCCATCCAGGCCGGCCGATGCTGGACCACCAGCTGCCCGCCTATCTCGAATTCTTCCAGCTGCCGCACGCCGCCCAGCTGGCGCACGCCTCCCTGATCTCGCGCGCGGCGGATCCCGTTCTTTCATAACAGAGACATTCCATGCCTTCCAAGCTTCGCCCCCTCCTCCACGGCCTTCTTTTCGCCGGTGCGGCTCTCGCCACGTCGTGGGCGCAGGCACAGGCCTATCCCATCAAGCCGGTCACCCTGGTTGTGGGCTTTGCGCCCGGGGGATCGGCCGACATCCTGGCGCGCCTGGTCGCGCAAAAGCTTGGCGATTCGCTGCACAAGCCCGTGGTCGTGGACAACAAGCCGGGCGCGGGCGCCACGATCGCGACGGCCGCCGTGGCCGCGGCCAAGCCCGACGGGTACACCCTGCTGCTCGTCACGAGTGGGCATGCCGGCAGCGGCGCGCTGTACTCCAGGCTCAGCTACGACCCGCAAAAGAGCTTCGTGCCGGTGGCCAAGCTCGGCGCATCGCCAATCGTGATCGTCGCGCCCGCCGCCGCGCCGTTCAGGAAGCTTCAGGACGTGATCGACGCCGCGCGCAAGAATCCGGGCAAGCTCAACTACGCGGCGGGCGGCGGTGGTGCGACCACCACCAGCCTGGCGGCCGAATTCCTCAAGAGCGACGCCAAGATCGACATGCTCATGGTGCCGTACAAGGGCTCGGGCCCAGCCCTCACCGCACTCCTGTCAGGCGAGGTGGACGTGGGCTTTGACATTCCCTCCAGCGCGCTGCCCCACATCAAGTCCGGCAAGCTGGTGCCCATCGCCGTGACAACCAAAACGCGCTCCAGCGTGTTGCCTCAGGTCCCCACCGTGGCCGAACAGGGCATCGCCGGTTTCGAGATCACAGGCTGGTTTGGGGTGCTGGCGCCCGCCGGCACGCCTGCGGCCATCGTTGATCGCCTCAACAAGGACATCAACACCTTGCTAAGCGAGCCGGATACGAAGAGCCGGCTGCAGGATCTGGGCGTCGAAGCCGGCTCGGGCAGCCCCGCGGAGTTTGGCAAGCTGATCGCCAGCGACACCCAGCGCTACGGCGACGCGATCCGCAAGCTGGGCCTCAAGGCGGATTGAAGCAGCACATGGCAGTCAAGGAACTGGCGACCGATGTCGCCATCATCGGCGGTGGCCTGGGCGGCATCTCCGCTGCATTGGCGGCAACGCGCCTGGGCGTGCAGGTCGTCCTGGTGGAGGAACTGGACTGGCTGGGCGGCCAGCTGACCGCGCAAGCGGTGCCGCCCGACGAGCATCCGTGGATCGAGCACCTGACAGCCTCGCGCAGCTACGCGGCCTTGCGCGAAGCGATCCGCGCCTACTATCGCACCCACCTGCCGCTCACGGACGAGGCCCGCACCCGCGTGCACCTCAACCCCGGGCAGGGCAACGTCAGCACGCTGTGCCACGAGCCCTGGGTGGCCATGAAAGTCATCGACGAGCTCCTGGCGCCCTGGGTCGCCGCGGGCAAGCTCACCGTGCTGCGGCGTCATCGCACGGTGAAGGCCGAGACCCAGGGTGACCGCGTGCATGCAGTGCACCTGCAGGACCTGGCGACCGGCAATGACATGGTCTTGGGTGCCCGTGTCTTCATCGACGCCACCGAGATCGGGGACCTGCTCGACATGGCCGACGTCGAGCACGTGTTCGGGGCCGAAGCGCAGTCGCAGACGAATGAGCCTCACGCCCTGCCCCAGGCCGATCCCTTTGACCAGCAGGCCGTCACCTGGTGCCTGGCGGCGGACTACCTGCCGGGCGAGGATCACACCATTGACAAGCCGCGCGACTACGACCGGCTCAAGAGCTTGAAGTTGGACTGCTGGCCCGGGCCGCAGCTGAGCTGGACGCTCAGCGACTTCGTGACCCACGAGCCACGCGAGCGCCCGCTGTTCATCGGCCCCACCGATGCCGAGTCGCTGTACGACCTCTGGCACGCGCGCCGCATCGCCTACCGCAAGAACTTCGTGCCCGGGCGCTACGCCAGCGACATCACCCTGGCCAACTGGCCACAGATGGACTACTGGGAGGCGCCGGTGGTGGGCGTCTCCCCGCAGGCACAGGCCCAGGCCCTGCAGGCGGCGCGCGAGCTGAGCCTGGCCTTCTTCTACTGGATGCAGACGGACGCACCGCGCCATGACGGCGGCTGCGGCTACCCGGGGCTGCGGCTGCGAGGCGATGTGCTCGGAACGAGTGATGGTCTGGCCAAGCAGGCCTACTACCGAGAGGGCCGGCGCATCCGCGCCGAGTTCACGGTCCTGGAGCAGCACATTGGCGTGGCGACGCGCCCCGGCGCGGATGCAGCCGAAACCTTCGACGACAGTGTCGGGATCGGCGCCTACCGCATCGACCTGCACCCCAGCACACGCGGTCGCAACACGGTGGACATCGACTCTTTTCCCTTCCAGATTCCACTGGGCGCACTATTGCCCGTGCGCGTGGAAAACTTGCTGCCCGCCTGCAAGAACCTGGGCACGACCCGCATCACCAACGGTGCCTACCGCGAGCATGCTACCGAGTGGAGCATCGGCGAGGCGTCTGGCACGCTGGCAGCGTTCGCGCTGGCACGGCGTCAGCCGCTTCGGGCGGTGCGCGCCGACACCGAGATCCTGCGTGACTTCCAGCGCACCCTCGCGCAACAGGGCGTCCTGCTCGCTTGGCCGCGCTTCGGGGCGCTCACCCCGACACGGCGCGTGGGCTACCAGTTCGCATCCGGCGGGCGCTAAGCTGGCCGCGCCTTCGGCGATCCATTCGTTTGCCGCTTCCGAATCTCACGGACAACTCGCAGGTCGGCCTAGGGGCAACCCCCTCAAATCCGAGGATTGAAGAAATTATTCCGCTTTGCCGGAACAATCTGTCGAAGCGAGGCACGACAACTCTTTGTTCCGTCTTAACGGAATAATTCGAGGACAGGTACTGTCTGAGCCACAATTCCGCTTACGCGGAACTATTGGAGCGGTGATGGCAAGAAGGCTCCCGATCGCGACAGCCCACATTGCCCGGAGGTCCGCACCCTGGCAGACCTTGGAGCCATCGTGCGCAACAAGCGGGCGCAGAGTCAACTGCGCGTCGACGATGCTGCAATGGCGAGCGGCGCCTCTCCGGACGCTCGTCTGGAGAACGGCCGCCCGGTCACAACCGATAAGCTGATGACGCTGCTGTCCGGACTGGGCCTGACCATGCTACTCGGTCGATAGCGTCCAGGCCTCCCAAATCAAAGTCGCACTTGTCGACTTGACGAAGGCCGATCATGGCTGAGTTCAATCCCGACGACTATCAGCCCCTTCTTCGCCCGGCCGCCCCACGTCGAGCACTTCGACCTGGTGGCCAGCTCGCCCTGAGGCTGGGACGGATCATTCGATAGCATGAATGGATTCCCGAACCGGCAATGTAATGTCACCATGATTGCGTTTCTCGCAATTCTCTAAACGACCTCAACCCTCCCTGCGCAGCACTTCGCGCAGGTGATCGAGGAAAGCGCGGCAGGAGCCGGGCAAGGTTCGCCCGGCCATGGTCTGGATTTCGAAGTGGCGCTCATTCATCTCCCGGTCGCGCAAAGGCACGGCGACCAGGTCCCCGGCCTTCAGCCGAGTGCGCAGCGTCGCCTCGCCACTGAGCGCGATGCCGCCGCCAGCCGCAGCAAACGAAATCATGGCGTCCAGGCGGTTGCTCAGAAGCGCCGGCTCGCAGTGCAAGCCCTGGCGGCTGCAGCTGATGTCGAACAACTGGCGCAGCGTCGCATACGGCCCTGGCAAGGCCATCGGGTAGCCCACGAGCTGCGCCAGCGCCAACTGCCGCCGCGACGCGAGCGGATGGTCCTTGGCCATGATCGCCAGGATGGGCGAGGGGTGCCGCAGCTCGACGTTGATCTGGCGCTCCGAGGCCGTGCTGAGCGTGACGCCGATGTCGACATCGCCGTCACGGATCAACTGAGGGATCTGGGCCTGCATGCGCACGTCCAGCGCGAAGCGGATGCCCGCGTACACGCGCTGGAATTCCGCGATCAGGTTCGGCAGGAACTCGGACGCAAAGCCCTCGGTGCTGGCGATGCGCACCAGTCCCGTTTGCAGACCGCACAGCGCCTGGATGTCATCGGTCACGCGTTCGATGTCCTGCCAGGCACGCTTGGCGTGGGCCGCCAGCAGTTCCCCGGCGGCGTTGGGCACCATGCCGCGCGCCCGGCGCTCGAACAGCAGGGTGTCCAACTCGCTCTCGAGGTGCGCGATGTGACGGCTGACCGCCGACGGCGCGACATTCAGTCGCTCGGCCGCGGCCGTGACCGATCCGGTGCGCACGACCTCCAGGAAATGGCGCAGGGCAACGTCCTGCAGCACGCGCCGATTGATGTTCTTGGACACGGGTTCACCCCTATACGAATTGCGATTATCGCAAGGCGACATTCAAAACATCGCTGTTGCTGCGAAGGATGCGCCTTCCTACGATGGGTGCTCGCCCCTTGCCCCAACCTCTCAAGATCTCCCCCTCACTACTGCGCGTCGCCATGCACACCTCGCTCCTGCGCATTTCGGGCCTGGCGGCCCTCAGCATGCTTGGACTGCACACTCCTGCTCAGGCCCAAGACAGCTTTCCCTCCCGGCCGATCACGATCGTTGTGCCTTACCCGCCGGGCGGAGGCGGTGACGTGCAGGGGCGGCTGCTCGCCCAGAAGATGAGCGAGAAGCTGAACGTGTCCATCATCGTGGACAACCGCCCCGGCGCAGGCACCGCCATCGGTGCAGCTCATGTCGCCAGCGCCAAGCCTGACGGCTACACGCTGCTCATGAGCTCGGCCTCGACCTACACGCTGAATCCGGCGATCCGCAAGGCGCTGCCCTACGACCCGATCAAGAGCTTCGAGCCGATCGGCATCGTCAGCCGCGTCGGGCTGGTGATGCTGGCCAACCCCACCGTGCCAGTGAGCAACCTGAAGGAACTGGTGGCCGCCGCCAAGGCCGCGCCTGACAAGTACACCTATGCCTCCTTCGGCGCCGGGACCAGCTCGCACTTTGCGGCCGAGATGGCGCTGCATGCGATGGGCATCCGCCTGACACACGTGCCCTACAAGGGCAGCGGCCCGGCGATGACCGACCTGATCGGCGGACAGGTGCCCTTCTCCTTTGACACGGTGACCGCCGCCTTGCCGCAGATCCGAGCCGGCAAGGTCAAGGTCATCGCCATCACGACCGCCGGGCGCTCGCCGCTCCTGCCAGCGGTGCCCACCTTCGCCGAATCAGGCTATTCGGACGTCGTGTTCGACAGCTGGGGGATGGTGGTCGCACCACGCGGTCTGCCCAGGGCCGTGCATGCCAAGCTTGAGAAGGCGCTGGCCGAGACGGTGGCCGACCCGGCCGTGCGCAAGGGCTTCGCCGAGCAGGGCGTGGAGGCCAGCTTCGTCGACTCGGCCAAGGCCGCGGCCCACCTCGAGGCCGAGCTGCCCCAGATGCGTGCCGTCGCCGCGCGCGCCAACATCCAAGCGGAATGAGCGACATGCGCCTGCCGTCGCCCCCCGCCACCCTGGTCGAGCACACCGCCGTCGCCCTGCGCCAGATGATCACCAAGCGGGAGATCTCGCCCGTCGAATTGCTGGAGGCGTGCATCGCCCGCATCGAGACCGTCAACCCTTTCGTCAATGCCGTGACGGCGACCTGCTTCGAGCGCGCGCGCGCCGAGGCCCGCGCCGCCGAGAAGGCCGTCCTGCGCGGCGAGTCGCTGGGCTTGCTGCACGGCCTGCCCGTGGGCGTGAAGGACCTAGAGCCCACCGCTGGCCTGCTGACTACCTTCGGCTCGCCAGCTTTTCGCGCCCATGTGCCCAAGCAGGACATCGAACTGGTAGCGCGGGTGCGTCGCGCCGGGGGCATCGTCACGGGCAAGACCAACGTGCCCGAAATGGGCGCGGGTGCCAACTCCCGCAATCCCGTCTGGGGTGCCACCGGCAACCCCTTCGATCCCCGCTTGAACGCCGGCGGCTCGTCGGGTGGCTCGGCCGCCGCCCTGGCCTGCGACATGCTGCCCGTGTGCACCGGCTCGGACACGGGCGGGTCGCTGCGCATCCCCGCCTCGAAATGCGGTGTCGTCGGATTCCGCCCCTCGCCCGGCGTGGTGCCCAGCGTGCGCAAGCTGCTGGGCTGGACACCGATCTCGGTGGTGGGCCCCATGGGCCGCACGGTGGCGGATGCCTGCCTGCAACTGGCCGCCACGGCCGGCCCCCATGCCGGCGATCCGTTGAGTTATCCGCTCGATCCCCTGGCTTTCCTGGCGCCCCGGGTCGCCGAGCTGGGCCGCCTGCGCGTGGCCTACACCACTGACTTCGGCTGCTGCGACGTTGACCCGGACATCCGGGCCACCTTCACTTCCAGAGTCGCCGCGATGCGGCACCTGTTCGCGCGCTGCGACGAGGTACGCCTGGATTTGGGCGACGTGCACCGCTGCTTCGACGTGCTGCGGGCGGAGGCCTTCGTGGCCGGCATGCGCGAGACCTACGAAAAGGATCCTGCGAGCCTGGGAGAGAACCCGCGCGCCAACTACGAGATGGGCGCGCGCATGAGCCTGCTGGACAGCGCCTGGGCCCAGGCCGAGCAAACGCGCATCCTCGGGCGCTTCCAGGCCACCTTCGCCGACTACGACTTGCTGCTGGCGCCGACCACGCCGGTCTCGCCCTTTCCCTGGACCGAACCCTACGCCCGCTTCGTCGACGGCAAGCCCCAGGCCAACTACTACCGCTGGCTCGCGCTGACCTACGTCACGACGTTGACCACCCATCCCGCGATCTCGCTGCCCTGTGGCACCGACGCCAAGGGCATGCCCTTCGGCCTGCAGGTGGTCGGCCCCTTCCGGGGCGACCTGCCGCTGCTCTCGGCCTCCCTGGCACTGGAAGAGGCCTTCGCGGCCGACCCGGCACTGCGTCGCCCGCGCCCAGATCTCGCCGCCTTGCGCATGCCGCAGCCCGCGCTGGACTCGATCGTCACCGCACCACCACCGGCGAACTGGAGCGCCGCGGGCCACGCCGCCGCCGGCGCTGGTTCACTGGTCTAGGTGCTCTGGCCCGCCCACTCCCCTGCCCGAAGACTCATGACCCCCGCTTCTTCCGAGCTCGACCAGATCCTGGCGCAACAGCAGGCGCGCTTTGTCGCCTCGAATCCCGCCAGCCGCGAGCGCTTCGATGCCCAAGCCCGCTTCATGCCCGGGGCCAACAGCCGCTCAGTGCTGTTCTACGCTCCCTTTCCGCTCACGATGGCGCGCGGGGAAGACGCGTTCCTGTGGGACCTGGACGGGCATCGCTACGACGACTTCATCGCCGAGTACACCGCGGGCGTCTATGGCCACTCGGCACCGGAGATCCGCGCTGCCGTGCTGCAAGCCCTGGAAGGCGGCATCAACCTCACCGGCCACAACCTGCGCGAGGGCCAGCTCGCCCAACTGATCTGCGAGCGCTTTGCGCAGATCGAGCGCGTGCGCTTCACCAACTCGGGCACTGAGGCCAACCTCATGGCGATCACCGCGGCGCTGCGCTTCACGAGCCGCAAGCGAATCGTCGTGTTCTCCGGCGGCTACCACGGCGGCGTGCTGGGCTTTGGCGCGCAGCCCGCGCCCACCACCGTGCCCTTCGACTTCCTGGTCCTACCTTACAACGACGAGGTCGGCGCGCGGGAAGCCTTCGCGCGTGAGGGACAGGACATCGCGGCGGTCCTCGTGGAGCCCATGCTGGGCGCCAGCGGCTGCATCCCCGGCCGGCCCGAATTCCTGCGCGCCCTGCGCACACTCACCCGCGAGGCCGGCGCTCTGCTAGTGACCGACGAGGTGATGACCTCGCGCCTGTCGGCCCACGGGCTGGCCGCACGCCTCGGGATCACGCCCGACCTGTGCACGCTGGGCAAGTATATTGGCGGCGGCATGCCGTTCGGCGCCTTCGGCGGCCGCGCAGACATCATGGCGCTGTTCGATCCGCGAACAGGCCCGCTGGCGCACTCGGGCACGTTCAACAACAACGTGGTCACCATGGCGGCGGGTCATGCCGGCTTGACGCGCCTGTTCACTCCAGCGGCCGCCGACGCCCTGGCCGCGCGTGGGGAAGGCCTGCGTGAGCGGCTCAATGCACGATGCGCCGAAGCCGGCGTCGCAATGCAGTTCACCGGCGTGGGCTCGGTGATGAACGCGCACTTCATGACCGGCGAGATCCGGCGGCCCGAGGACCTCGCAGCCGCCGATGCGCGCCTGCGCCAGCTGCTTTTCTTTCACTTGCTGGAACATGGCATCTACGCGTCGCCACGAAGTTTTGTCGTGCTGTCGCTGCCGCTGCGCGACGACGCTATCGCGCGCTTCGAGCAGGCGGTGGCCGACTTCCTGGAACGCCACGGGCGCTTGCTGCCCCAACGTGCCTAGGCGTCCCGGTGCCTCCAGGTCTAGCGCCCCAGGCTCCGTGGGACCGCCCTGGCGTTCGATCGGGCGCGCCGCGGAACCCGAAGCCCCAGGGACGCCAGTTCATCGTTCGATCCAAGCGATGGCCGCGCGTCAACGACGCGCGACAGCTCGCCGATGCCTGCCGACCCATTCAGCCGAAATTCAGAGTGGCTTGGCATGTTCGCCGGGTCGATGGAGACGGCACCCGGTCGCTGTGCGCGAGCTGCATGTTGTTGGCTCGCTTCGCCCAGCGATATCAGGGGACGTTGGCAAGCGTTCCTGTCGGCGCCTGCAGCGTGCTTCGACCTGGGTTCTCAGCACCGCAGCCGCGTTTGATGCGGATTCAACCGATGAAGAAGATCTTGATAGCGATGGTGGGCCTGTGGGCCTGCGCGACGGCCATGTCGCAAAGTGGATGGAACCGCGAGGCGGAAAGCGTCGCCTATTGCATGGCTGCGACTGAACGATTCATCGACACTGACCGGGCGACAATCGCCAAGTCCGGGGCCGCCTCTGCGGTGCGAGATGCGGCAGCCGATTCACTCGCGCGGAACGAGCGAAACCTGAGCGCGCTACGCGCGCGCAGCGAAGCGATGCCGCAAGGCGATCGACCCGCCATGGCCATTGCCACGAGCAAGGCGAATGCGGATTCGGATGAATTCCTGAAGCATTTCGAGGTCTGCTGGAACTATTGCGCAGGGGAAGACGTTCACAAAGCGTCCTGGCCAGCGTGCATCGCCACCTGCAGAAAGGCCGACCCGCTGATCTCGAGGCTGGATCAATGTCGCTCATCGGACTGAGCCCCCGTGGAAAAAAACACGACTGTCCTGATCTGCTTCTGCACAGTCCCACGCTCCCCCTGACGCAGCCCGCGCCCCACCCGCGCGAGGCGAGCAGCACGGACATGGCACCCCTGACGAGCACAAACGGCAAAGCGTCACGCGAGAGGGATCAACGTGCCACCAAGCCACCCAAGGAGCACTGGAAGCCGATCGACGGCTTCGCCTACGAGGTGTCGGACCAGGGGCGCGTGAGGAGCCTGCCGCGCAGGCTGCGCAAGGCGGGCGAGCGCGGAAGCGGCTCGATCGCCGGGAGGATTCTCAAGGGTCGCCCGAATCGGCGAGGACATTTGCGGGTGACCCTGTGCGGCGATGGGCTGGCGCGATGCGTCTCGGTGAGTCGATTGGTGGCCAGCTACTTTGTTCCCAATCCCGACAGCCTTCCATTCGTGCGGCACAAGGATTTCGACCGCGGGAACAACATCGCGTCCAACCTGCAGTGGTGCGATCAACGCGAGAGCATTGAGCGGGCGTTGGCCGGCGAGCGCTTCACCGCGCGAGTCAGCCCCCGGCGCGCCAAGCGTCTGGATGGCGAAGCGGC
>JAFECZ010000499.1 GCA_018241905.1 Pseudomonadota bacterium | reverse complement strand
GCCGGCTGCGCGTTGATCGACACGGTCAGGCCGGCGCCCGGCACGGTGACCTGGTAGACCTCCGCGAAGGGCTGGTTGTCGGGGCCGATGCCGGCATCGCGATGACGCACGCCCGCCATCGGATCGTTGTAGTGAACCGTGTCGACGCGGCCGTCGCTGGCGCGCTGGCGGGTGACGGCATTGCCGTTCACGCTGGTGACCTTGTTCGAATCGGCCACCGGAGCCGAAGTCACGTTCTGGCTTCCGCTCACCGGCAGGCGCGAGAGCTGGACGTCGAAGTACTTCGACACCGTGTCCACGGCCGGCACGGCCAGGGTCTGGTGCTTGGTCAGGATGAAGTGGGTCTCCTCGATTTCCGGACCGCCCGCCACGTTCCTGTTGCCATCGGGGTTGGTGGTGCCGAACACGTTGACCGCGCCGGTGGGCGAACGGTAGGCAAACATGTTGGCCACCGGGCCGCTGACGCCGTTCTCGACCCCGATCACATCAAAGCCGCCGTCGGTGCGCGCAGCCAGGCTGATGTTGGCATCGGGTTCCGCGACGCAGGTGCCCGGCGCATTGCGGAAGTCGATGTCGCACAGGTCGATCTTGTCGTCCGCCTTGAAGGTCATCTGCTCCATCCAGTGGAAGAAGCCATCGGAGGGCGCGTAGCCGCTTTGCAGCATCGACCAGGTGCCGGCGAGTTCGGACTTCGCATGCGACTGCACCGGGAACACATAGCCCACGCTGGTGCGGCCGGTCGTGTTGTTCTGCGAGCGGTAGACGCCCAGGCCCGAGCTGCCCATCGCGAAGTCGAAGTGCACCTGCTCGGTGCCGCTGGCCGTCTGCTGCGTGCCGTCCGCGGTGAATTCGCAAGGCTTGGCGGGATCTGCGCTGACGGTCAGCGAGGCCTTGCCGTCGGCCGAGGCGTAGGTCATGGCGCTGAAGTCGAAGTCGCGCACCGTCATGCGGCCATAGTGGTCGATTGTGCGGTAGGTGCCGCTGGCCGCCACCGGGCAGCCGGCCAGCGGGCCCTTCTGGACCGATTGCATCACTTCGCCCAGGCCGGCGGTGCCGCCGCCGCTGCCCGCGGCGTTGGCGATCTGGTTCACCACTTGCGGAAGCGCCTCGATGCTGACCTTGGTGCCCAGTTGGTCCAGCAGGTTGTCGTAGAGGTTGCCGCCGCTGGGTGCGCCGGCCGTTGCGGCCACCAGGGGCGCCTTGAAGGGGTCGATGGTGCCCAGGTCGATGCCGGTGGCGTCCTTGATCGCGGTCAGCACGGCGTTGGTGGCGGCCACCAGTTGCTCGGTGCTCACGGTCTGGCCGCTGCCGAAGGCGGCGAACAGGTCCGAGGGCAGGCCCGCGCTGAGCTGGGCCACGATCATCTCGGTCAGCGGCGTCACGTTGGCGGCGGCGCTGGTGGTGCCGCTGGCGGAATCGGTGCTGCCGGCCTCGGCCAGCGAGTGCAGCGTGACGGCCACGCCGCCCTGCTCGCCCGTCACCTGGATCACGCAGGGCAGCGCGCCGCCGGTGAGCTGGAGCGAATACTTGCCGCTGGCGTCGGTCGTGGCCGTGCCTTCGGCATTGGCGCACTTCACTGCAACGCTGGCGTTGGCCAGCGCGGCGCCCGTGGCAGCCGTGCCCGACAGCTGCACGCTGGGCTCGCTCTTGGCCGTCGTCGTACCAGGGGTGCTGCTTCCGCCGCCACCTCCGCAAGCCGCCACGAGCAACAGCACCGCACAGGCGGTTGCCGATTTGGCCAGCATATCGATTCGCTTCATCTCAGGGGTTCCTCTTTTGTCTGATCTGGTTGTTGGAAGCTGCCCGCCCTCTGCGGACAGCGCTACGGCGCGTGCCAAGAAACACACAGACACAATTCACCGGCGCGGAGCGAAGTCTAGAAAGCCCTGCTCGCGCCGGATCCCCCAAATGGATGAATGCGTCGTTGTGGTGCAACGACTTGCACATCAATGGTGCGTTCCCGTGAAAAAGCGCACAGCCCCGAGAGGCCGTGCGCGGTCCTCACTGGCCGCAACGCCGCCTCGCGCGGCCCGCAACTGCCTACGCGCCTGGCTGCGGCAGCCGCATCAGCGCCTGGCCCATGCGCACCCGCGACCCCGTCTCGATGCCCTCGGCCAGCGAAAAGCCCTTGGGCGCGAACACGATGATGGTGGAGCCGTGCTCGAACCAACCCATCTCCTGCCCCTTGCGGTAGGACGCATTCACCGCCATGCGTTCCGGGCCGCGGTAGCGTAGGTGCAACAGCACGTCCAGGCAGTGCAGGCGCATGCTGGCCACCAGGATGGCCGCCACCGGCACGATGGCAATGGGCTGGCCCGATGCGAGCCGCGTGCGCAGCACCGCCCGCTCATTGCGGCAGAACAGGCGTTCCACCCGCTTGAGGGCGATCGGGTTCACGTTCCAGGTGTCGCCCGAGAGGTAGCGCACCTCGTGCACGGTGCAGTCGTGCGGCGCATGGAAGCGGTGGTACATGCTGCTGGTCAGCCGCAAGGTGACGAAGGTGCCGTCGCGAAAGGGCTCCACCGCCTTCGCGTCGCCGAACAGCTCCGCCGCCGAATACGGAAAGCCCTTGGCCTGGAACACCTCGATGCCGGCCACCGGCCCGCAGGCGCCGACGATGGCATCGCAGGGGCTGCTCATCACGGCAGGGTCTTCATCGACCGGCCGCGCACCGTCCTTCAGCTCGCGCGTGAAGCAGTCATGCATGCTGGCAAAGCGCGTCTTCTTCGCCTCGCTCAGGTCCAGTTCGGTGAACAGGCGCCAGGTACCGATGGACAGCTCGCGCACCAGCGGGTTGCGGATCTTGCTGAACCAGCCCATGAAACGCGTGAGCGCGATGCGCGGCACGCGGTTGGTGAGCAGGAAGTTGATGTCTTCCTGCTGCAGCAGGGCATCACGGGTTTGTCGAAGTGCTTTCATGAGGACGTCAAGAAGATGAAATAAACAGGAAGGGTTTGCTCACGAGACCACCTACGAATTCATGAACCAGACCCTTCTTTTGACTTCCGTCGCCGCGGCGGCGGCCCTGGCCACGCTGCCCATGGCCTGGCGCCGGCTGGAGCTTTCTCGCGCCAAGCACCCGTCGCTGGGCGGGCATTCGCGCATGGCCAAGCGCGTGGCGGCACAGTTGCCGGGCTACGCGTACGACGAAGTGCGTTTCTTCAATTCCGACGGCGCACCGGCCGAGGTGCAGATGCGCCGCCGCGCCGGCTTCGAGGCGCTGTCGCAGTTGCTGCAAACGCGCCATGCGCGTTCCATCGCTGCCACGCGCGAGGCGCGCCCCGCCCTGTCGGACCTGCAGTTCACCAGCAGCTACCGCGTGCCCTTCCAGTACAGCCCGCACGTGCGCGAGCACCTGCCGGTAGGCGCCTTCCTGAAGGCTGCCAGCGGGGTGACGCTGGAAGACCTGGACGGCGAGCGGCTCTACGACCTCACCGGCTCCTACGGCGTGAACCTGCTGGGCGTGGACTTCTACAAGGAGTGCATTGCCGAGGGCAGCCGGCTGGCCGATCCGCTGGGCCCGGTGCTGGGCGCCTACCACCCCTGCGTGACCGAGAACGTGCAGCGGCTGCGCGCCATCTCGGGGCTGGACGAGGTGTCCTTCCACATGTCGGGCACCGAGGCCGTGATGCAGGCCGTGCGCCTGGCCCGCTACCACACGCGCCGCACGCACCTGGTGCGCTTCTGCGGTGCCTACCACGGCTGGTGGGAAGACGTGCAGCCCGGCGTGGGCAACCCGCTGCCGCCGCACGAGACCTACACGCTGCGCGAGATGGACGAACGCACCCTGCAGGTGCTGCGCAAGCGCAAGGACATTGCC
>JAFECZ010000498.1 GCA_018241905.1 Pseudomonadota bacterium | reverse complement strand
AGATCGAGCAGGCGCGCAAGCGCATCGAGCAAAGCGGCCGCGACATCCGCCTGGAAGTGGACGGCGGCATCAAGGCCGACAACATCGCCCGCGTGGCCAGTGCCGGCGCCGACACCTTCGTGGCCGGCAGCGCCATCTTCAACGCGCCGGATTACAAGAGCGTGATCGACAAGATGCGCGCCAACCTGGCCGCGCGTTGAGCGGGCAAGGAGCGGGGGTGACCGGCAGCAGCAACAACAGCAGCAACAACAACACCGCGCGCTGGGCGAATCATCCCGACATGCTGCGCGTGCACGGCTTTGCCGCGCTGCAACCGGGCCCGCGCCTGATGGTGCTGGGCGGCGTGCACGGCAACGAGACCTGCGGCAGCGTGGGCATCGAGCGCGTGGTGGCGCAGATCGATTCGGGCGAGCTGAGCTTGCTGCGCGGCCAGCTCACGCTGGTGCCGGTGGCCAACCCGCTGGCGCGCAGGCAGCTCACGCGCGAAGGCGAGCGCAACCTCAACCGCAACTTCCGCCCCAGTTCGGCAGGCCAGGCGCCGGCCGACTACGAGGCGCGCATCACCGACCTGCTGTGCCCGCTGCTGGACCGCCACGAGGTGCTGCTGGACCTGCATTCCTTCCAGAGCGCCGGCGAGGCCTTCGCCATGATCGGGCCGCGCGACAACGCCGGCACGCTCGAGCCCTTTGCCCGCGCCGCCGAAGAAGGGCGGCTGGCGCTGCACCTGCGCACGCCGCGCGTGGTGGAAGGCTGGCTCGACATCTATGCCGCCGGCCTGGCCCAGCGCCAGCGCGCCGGCATTGCAGTGGAAGAAGGCGCCATCGACTTCGGCCGCGGCACCAACGAATACATGCGCACCCGCGGCGGCTACGGCGTGACGCTGGAATGCGGGCAGCACGATGACCCCGCCGCGCCCGAGGTCGCCTACCAGGCGATCCTTGCCACGCTGCGCCTGCTGCAGATGCTGCCGCCCGAGCCGGACCAGGCGCCGCCGCCCGCGCCGCAACTGCTGCGCCTGGCCAGCGTGACCGACCGGCTGCATGCCGACGACCAGTTCGTGCGCGACTGGGCCACCTTCGATCCGGTGGCGCGCGGCGAGCCCATCGGCGAGCGAGCCGACGGCAGCCTGGTGCAGGCGCCGGACGACGGCTACATCGTCTTCCCAAACGACGAGGCCCTGCCCGGCACCGAATGGTTCTACTTCGCCCGGGAGAGCGAGCGCCGCCTGGCCTGAGCGCCAGGGGGCGGCCGACCTGGGCAGCAGGAGCATCGCGCGCATGGAAAAGAAGACCCGCGACGCACTGGCCCCCTATCACCGCAAGCGTGATTTCTCGCGCACGCCCGAGCCGTCCACGGGCGGGCGCACCAGCGCTTCGGCCACGCGCCTGTCCTTCGTCATCCAGAAGCACCACGCCACGCGACTGCACTACGACTTCCGCCTGGAACTGGACGGCACGCTCAAGAGCTGGGCCGTGCCCAAGGGCCCCAGCCTGGACCCTTCGGTCAAGCGCATGGCGGTGGAGGTGGAAGACCATCCGCTGTCCTATGGCGGCTTCGAGGGCACCATTCCTGCCGGCAACTACGGGGCGGGCCGCGTCATCCTGTGGGACCGCGGCGAATGGGAGCCGGTGGGCGATCCGCACGAGGGTTTGGCCAAGGGCGACTTGAAATTCAACCTCTACGGCCACAAGCTGCAGGGGCGCTGGGTGCTGGTGCGCATCAAGGGCCGCGGCGACGAGAAGCAGCCGCCGTGGCTGCTCATCAAGGAGCGCGATTCGCATGTGCGCCCCGAGTCGGAATACGACGTGCTCGAAGCCATGCCCGACAGCGTGGCCGGCCTGCCCCGGAAGGCGAACGAGAAAAAGGCTGCCGGCGCCGCGAAGAAGGCAGCGGCAACGGCAGCAAAAGCGCCGCCCAAGGCCGCGCTGCCTGCAACCTTGGCGCCGCAGCTCGCCACCCTGGTCGACGCGCCGCCGCAGCCGGCCGGCGACTGGCTGTACGAGCTGAAGTACGACGGCTATCGCCTGCTGGCCCGCATCGAGGGCAAGGACGTGCGGTGCTTTACCCGCAACGGCCACGACTGGAGCGACAAGCTGCCGGAACTGGTGAAGGCCCTGCGTGCCTTGAAGCTGCGTTCGGCCTGGATCGACGGCGAGATCGTGGTCGAAGGCGAAACCGGTGCACCGGATTTCCAGGCGCTGCAGAACGCATTCGAGCGCAGCTCCACCTCGACGATCGTGTACTGGATGTTCGACCTGCCGTACTTCGACGGACACGACTTGCGCGCGACGCCTTTCGAGGAGCGCACGGTGTTGCTGCGCGGCCTGGTGGACGAGAAGTCGCCGCAGCAGCTGCGCGTGAGCGAAACCTTCGACGCGGCCCCGCGCGACCTGCTGGCGGCTGCCACGCGCCTGGGCTTCGAGGGCATCGTCGGCAAGAAGCGCGATTCGACCTACGCGTCGCGGCGCTCGCCCTCCTGGATCAAGCTCAAGAGCGGATTGCGCCAGGAGTTCGTGATTGGCGGCTACACCGCGCCCGGCGGCTCGCGCACCGGCTTCGGTTCGCTGCTCCTGGGCGTCCACGATGACGCGGGCAAGCTGCAGTATTGCGGCAACGTAGGCACGGGTTTCGACGAAGCGCTGCTGGGCGGCCTCAAGAAGAAGATGGATGCGGTGGCCGTCAGGTCGTCTCCATTTGCCGGCCCGGTGCCTTCCGACGTGAAGGTGGCGCAGTGGCTCGAGCCCAACCTGGTGGCCGAGGTGTCGTTCGGCGCGTGGACGCGCGACGGCCGCATCCGCCACTCGGTGTTCCAGGGGCTGCGCATCGACAAGCCGGCGCGGCAGATCGAGCGCGAGGAGGCCAGCGAGGCGCCGGGCGCTGCCGAGAACGCAGGTTCTGCCAAGAAGGGGCGCGCTCGCTCGCCGGCACCGGCCGCCGTTGATGAAGAAGCAGCGCCGCGCGTGCGCGTGACGCATGCCGATCGCGTCATCGACAAGGCCAGCGGCATCACCAAGGGCGAGCTGGTCGCGTATTACCAGCGCATCGCGCCGCTGATGCTGCCGCACCTGGAGGGCCGGCCCGTGTCGCTGGTGCGTGCGCCCGAGGGTGTGGGCGGCGAGCTGTTCTTCCAGAAGCATGCGCAAAAGCGCGAGATACCCGGCATCACGCTGCTGGACCCGGAACTGGACCGCGACCACGAGCCGCTGCTGCAGATCGACACCGGGACGGCGCTGGTGTCGGCCGCGCAGATGAACACGGTGGAGCTGCACACGTGGAATGCCACATCGGGCGCCATCGCCAAGCCGGACCGCATCTGCTTCGACCTGGACCCGGGCGAGGGCGTGCCGTGGTCGCGGGTGCAGGACGCGGCGATGCTGCTGCGGGCCCTGCTCGACGAACTGGGGTTGCCGGCTTTCTTGAAGACCAGCGGCGGCAAGGGGCTGCACGTGATCGTGCCGATCAAGCGGCACTACGGCTGGGACGAGGTGAAGGACTTTTCGCGCGCGGTGGTGGAGCATCTGGCCCAGACCATTCCGGCGCGCTTCGTGGCCAAGAGCGGGCCGAAGAATCGGGTGGGAAAGATCTTCGTGGACTACTTGCGCAACGGCTTCGGCGCCACGACGGCTGCGGCGTGGTCGGTGCGGGCGCGGCCGGGCATGGGGGTGTCGGTGCCTGTGGAGTGGGACGAGTTGCCCAAGCTGCACAGCGGGGCGCACTGGACGCTGTCGAATGTGCAGCAGCGCATACCGGTGGGGAATGGGCCGTGGGTCGAGATGGATCGGGCTCGCGTCGCGTTGGGTGGGGCGATGCGGAAGATGGGCGGGTAGT
>JAFECZ010000497.1 GCA_018241905.1 Pseudomonadota bacterium | reverse complement strand
CCTGTTCGAGGTCTCCATCCGCCGCGACAGCGCACCGGTGTGGAACCCCGGCGTCGAGTTCTACCGCATCGAGCGGGGCACCCAGCTGGTCGGCCAGTTCTACCTGGACCCCGCCGCGCGCGCCGGCAAGCGTGGCGGCGCCTGGATGGACGACGTACGCGCGCGCTGGCTGCGGCCGGACGACAAGGCGCTGCAGACGCCCGTCGCGCAACTGGTGTGCAACTTCGCCGACGGCGTGGACGGCAAGCCGCCGCTGCTTACGCACGATGACGCCATCACCCTCTTCCACGAGTTCGGCCACGGCCTGCACCACATGCTCACGCAGGTGAACGAGCGCGACGTGTCGGGCATCAGCGGCGTGGAGTGGGACGCGGTCGAACTGCCCAGCCAGTTCATGGAGAACTTCTGCTGGGAATGGGACGTGCTGCGCCACATGACGGCGCATGTCGACACCGGCGAGCCGCTGCCGCGCGCGCTGTTCGACAAGATGACCGCGGCCAAGAACTACCAGAGCGGCCTGCAGACCGTTCGCCAGATCGAGTTCGCGCTGTTCGACATGCTGCTGCACACCGAGTATGACGCCGCCGCCGCCCAGCCCGGTGCCGTGATGGCCCTGCTGGACAAGGTGCGCGCCGAGGTCTCCGTCATGCCGGTTGCACCGTTCAGCCGCACGCCCAACACCTTCACCCACATCTTCTCGGGCGGCTATGCGGCCGGCTACTACAGCTACAAGTGGGCCGAGGTGCTGAGTGCGGACGCCTATGCGGCCTTCGAGGAAAGCGCCGGCGCCGACGGCAAGCCCAGCGTGGAAACCGGCCGGCGCTACCGCACCGCCATCCTCGAAGCCGGCGGCAGCCGCCCCGCGATGGAGTCCTTCAAGGCCTTCCGCGGCCGCGCACCGCAGCTGGACGCGCTGCTGCGCCACCAGGGCATGGCGCCCAGTACAACTTCTGCCTGAGTGGCGTTTTTGCATCGGGTTGCGGGCACAACGGGCCCGGGGGCGGCGCTGCGGCGCCGCCCTTGGCATACTTGCCTGTCGTACGTTCGCAACCTGGAGCTCGCAATGAAGTTGGATGGCCGCCTCGGCTTGATCGCCCTGGCATGTGTCGCAGGCACCGCCGCCTTTGCCCAACAGGTCTATCGCCAGGTCGATGCGAACGGCAAGGTCACCTTCTCCGACCAGCCGCCGAGCACGCGCAACGCCCAGCCCGTCAGCGGCGCCGGCGGCGGCGTGGTGAACTCGCTGCCGGCGGACGGCAACGCACTGCCCTACGAGTTGCGCCAGGTGGCGCAGCGCTACCCGGTCACGCTCTATACCCAGCAGGAGTGCCAGCCCTGCGACATGGGCCGCAGCCTGCTCACCACGCGCGGCGTGCCCTTTACCGAGAAGACCGTCCAGACGGCACAAGATGGCGAAGCGCTGCAGCGCAAGAGCGGCAAGACGTCGCTGCCGCAGATTTCCATCGGCTCGCAGCAGCTGCTGGGCTTCCAGGACAGTGAATGGACGCGCTATCTCGACGCGGCCGGCTACCCCGCCAGCTCGCGCCTGCCCGCCGGCTACAAGAACGCACCGGCCACGCCGCTGGTGGCCCAGGTCAAGGCCGATGCGCCTGCGGCGGGCGCAGCCCCGGCAGGCCCTGCGGCGGCCCCGAGCACTCCCCCGCCCCCGCCGAGCGGCCCCACCGCGGACAACCCGGCAGGCATCCGCTTCTAGGCGGCCGGCGCTGCTTCAGCCGAAGTTCAGCGTCTCGACACCGGTGGGCGTGCCCAGCAGGCACACGTTGGCACGCTGAAGGGCGAACACGCCCACGGTAACCACGCCGGGCCACTGGCTCACTTCCAGCTCGAAAGCCTTGGGGTCGGTGATGCGCAGGCCGCTCACGTCGACGATGTGCTGGCCGTTGTCGGTCACCAGGGCCGAACCGTCCTTCTCGCGCACCTGCGCCACGCCGCCCATCGCGGCGAACTGGCGGATGATGCGCTGCGCCGCCATCGGGATCACTTCCACCGGGAGCGGAAACGCGCCCAGCACGTCGACCCGCTTGGAGGCATCGGCAATGCAGACGAACTGGCGGGACTGCGCCGCCACGATCTTCTCGCGCGTGAGCGCGGCGCCGCCGCCCTTGATCATGTGGCCGCCGCCGTCGATCTCGTCGGCACCGTCGATGTAGACGGCAAGTTCCTCGACCTCGTTGCTGTCGAACACCGGAATGCCCAGGGCCTTGAGTCTCTCGGTGGAAGCCACCGAACTGGAGACGGCCCCCTTGATCTGGTCCTTCATGCTTGCCAGCGCGTCGATGAACTTGTTGACCGTGGAGCCGGTTCCCACGCCGACGATGCCGCCGGGCTGCACGTAGGCCAGCGCGGCGCGTCCGACTTGCGCCTTGAGTTCGTCCTGGGTGGGGGGGGTGCTGCTCATCGGGGAAAATCCTTGGTTGCTTAGGAATACACAAAGAGAATTATCCGATGTCACTCGTTCCATACGGCCTCGCTCGCCCTTTCCTCTTCGGCATGGACGCCGAACAGGCCCACGAGATCACGCTGGAGTCGCTGGCGCGCACGCAGAACACGCCGCTGGCGTGCTTCTATTCGCAATCGCGCATCGATGACCCGGTGACGCTGGCCGGCCTCCAATTCCCCAACCGCGTAGGCCTGGCCGCCGGCCTGGACAAGAACGCCCGCTGCATCGACGCGTTTGCCGCCATGGGCTTCGGCTTCATCGAGGTCGGCACCGTGACCCCCAAGGCGCAGCCGGGCAACCCCAAGCCGCGCATCTTCCGCATTCCCGAGCGCGACGCGCTCATCAACCGCCTGGGCTTCAACAACGAAGGCCTGGACGCCTTCGTTCGCAATGTGCAGCGCGCGCGCTTCCGGCGCCCCGGCATTGCCCGCCCCGCCCTGCTCGGCCTGAACATCGGGAAGAACGCGGCCACGCCCATCGAGAACGCGGTCGACGACTACCTGATCGGCCTGGCCGGCGTGTACCCGCACGCCGACTACGTCACCGTCAACATCTCCAGCCCGAACACTGCCAACCTGCGCAGCCTGCAAAGCGACGAGGCGCTCGACGGCCTGCTGGCCGCCATTGCGCAGCGCCGCGAGGAACTCGCAGCGCAACACGGCAAGCGGGTGCCCGTCTTCGTGAAGATCGCCCCCGACCTGGACGAAGCGCAGGTGCAGCTCATTGCCGCCACCTTGACGCGCCACGGCATCGACGGCGTGATCGCCACCAACACCACCCTGGCCCGCGATGCGGTGGCTGGCCTGGCGCACGCGCAGGAAGCCGGCGGCCTGTCGGGGCGGCCGGTGCTGGCGTCCAGCAACCGGGTCATTGGGCAACTTCGTGCGGCGCTCGGCCAGGGCTATCCCATCATTGGCGCGGGCGGGGTGCTCAGCGGGGAAGACGCCCGCTCCAAGATCGCCGCGGGCGCGGACGTGGTGCAGATCTACACCGGGCTCATCTATAGGGGGCCCGCATTGGTGCGGGAAGCGGCGCGTGCGCTGGCCGCGCACGCGCCTGGTTGATACCGGCGCGAAGCTGCCGGCCTAGCGCCGCAGCTTCCACACAATCGGCAAGGCCCAGGTCGCCACGCGCAACAAGCGCCTGGGGCCCACCACGGCAACCACGCCGGCAGCCACTGCCGCAGTGACCAGCGGGTGCTCGCGCGCGGTCTGCGTCATCAGCGTGCTCAGGGGCGCGGGCTCTGGCGATGCGGCGCCGGAGCCCGGTGGCGGGTTCTGCAAGGTCAGGATGCGCTCGCGTTGACGCTCCATGCGAGCCAGGAGTTCATCGCGCGTGGCAGGCCGCGGCTCGCGCAATGCCGGGTCACGT
>JAFECZ010000496.1 GCA_018241905.1 Pseudomonadota bacterium | reverse complement strand
GACCAAAGCTGGACTGCTTCGGTGCGTGGTACAGGCCTTGGGCCAGCTTCTTCAGCTTTCCGGTAGCCACCAGTTCGCGCAGATGCCGATCCACTGCCGTGGACAGGCGTGCGAGATCCTCCCGCCGGTAAACGCGCCCAGCTTGCAGTTCGCCTGCGAGGTGCGCAGCAGCGCCTCGCAAAGAGACAGCAGGAGACTGGACGGTGGTAGGCATGGCTTATTTCTCATTGAAATTCCATGCATTTTAGCGCTTTTCGGCCGTTTGCCTCCTCGCGCTTCTGAACACCCGATCCCGCGCCATGAAGGCTTCCAGCATGTGCGGCACTAGCGCCGCGGCATCCACCCGCTCGCCATAGGTCTGCGCATGCAGCGCCGCATAGCGGTCCAGCGTGGCCTTCAGCTCCGCCGACAGGGTGACGGTGAGCTTGACTGGCTCGCTCTTGGGCAGCGGCCCGAGCCGCAGCTTGGCCGTGCTCATTGCGACGATCCCCGCTGGAAGAACAAGGGCTGGTAGGGCCGCAACACCAGATCCTTGTTGACCATCACGCGCATCGGAAACCCCGGCCGGATCGCGAGCGTCGGCTGCACGCTGAGATTGCGCTTGGTGATCTCCTGGCCAACCTGGTTCACCGTGTCCTGCGCACTTTCACGGCCGGCGATGATCACGCGGTCGCCGGTGCCGCCGTTGATCGTGCGGCTCTCGGGCGCGGCCAGCTCGGCGCCGACGCCCAGCAGTGTGGACAGCGCAGCGCCGGCGAGGATGCGGTCCCAATGCCAATCGACGCCATCTTCGAGCCCTGCGTAACCGGCCGGATCGATGCCCGGCAAACGGTCGAGCGCCACCGAAGACGTGTCCGGCAGGATCAGCCGCGTCCAGACCAGCAGCACGCGCCGCTGTCCGAAGGCGACCTGGCTGTCATAGCGCCCGATCAGGCGTGAGCCCTGCGGGATGAGCACATACCGGCCGAGGGCGCTGTCACGGACCTCTTCGGTCACGCTGGCGATGACCTGCCCCGGCAGGTCGGAGTTGATGCCCGTCACCAGCGCGGCGGGAATGATGGTGCCCGCCATGACCTGGTACGGCGATGCCGGGAGCTGCAGGCTTCCAGGGTTGCGCGTGGCCGCGTCGCCCGCCTTGGCGACGAAGGCCTCTTTCTGGTCTTGGCGGTTCTGCACGGCGGTGGGGTCAGCGGGCTGCGCCGGCGCTGCAGGCGCGAGGGCGCCGGACAGCGCGTCGAAGGGTTGCACGGCGCGGGCCTCGCCAGCAGGTGCGGCCTGGGCAGGCTTGGCCCCGGCGCCGCCCGTCGCGCGGAAGAACACCCCCGAGCGTGCCGCGTCCTCGGCCGCAAGCTGCGCCGCATGCGCCGGATCAACGCCACCGCCCGGCACGCGCGTCTCCATCGGCTGCTGCGACTTCACGATGGCCGGCCCGAGGTCGCCGGGCAGCGGTTCGCCCAATTGGGGCACCCCGGGCCGGGCCGGCAGTCCGGCATAGTCCTTGGGCAATTGGTCCAGGCTCTCGGCCTTGGCCACGCGATCGACGTTGTACAGCTCGGCGGCCGGGTTGCGTTCGCGCCTGTGCGGCTGCAGCGACCACAGGGTCGCGCCGAGCACCACGGCAGCCAGCGCGCCGACGATGACGGCCAGCATCCGCCGGTTCAGGCGCACAACCGGGCGCGGCGGCGCGCGCAACGCCATCGCCTCCGGGTCGGCCTTCGGCGGGACGGTGGCAGACTCGCTCATGATCCGTTGCTCCCCGTCGCCGCACGGGACACGCCGTCGGTGCGCTCGATGCGCACGACTTCGGCCTTGCCGCCCTTGAAGCCGCCCAGGCGCAGCTCGGCAGCGCCGAACAGCCGGTCCACCACGTAGTACGGCGCACGGAAGCGGTAGTTCACGAGCTGCCCATCGCCCTGCGGGCCAATCACGAACAGCAGCGGCAGCTCGCCCTGCGCGATGCCGCCGGGGAACTGGATGTAGACCTTCTGCCCATCATCGAAAGCGCGCAGCGGCTTCCATGGCGGGCTGTCGCCGCTGATCGCGTAGCGGAAGCGAATGCTCTCCAGCGACAGGCCCGCGTCCACCGGTGCGGCGGCCTGCGCCTCGCGCGCCTGCTTCTGCAGCGCCAGCATGCGGTCCTTCGGGTAGTCCCAGGACACCGACGCCATCCAGGCCTGCGGCGTCGAGGACAGTTCGACCAGGTAAGTGCGGCGGTTGGTCGTGATGACCATGTTGGTCTTCAGCCCCGTGCGGGTGGGCTTGACCATGACATTGACGCGCTGCGCAGGCCCGGTGCCGCTGGTCGTGTCGCCCACGATCCAGCGCACGGTGTCGCCGGCCGAGACCGTCACCAGTTCCTCGCCCTCCTGCAGCGCGATGACTGTGACGCGACCCGGGCTCGTATAGACCTGGTACAGCGCGCCGTCGGTGAAGGGCCAGACCTGAATCGCGTTGACGTAGCCCTCACGCGAAGGCGCGATGCGGGCCTCGTCGTTGGCCTTGGACACACGCAGCCTCTCGTCGGCCGGCTCGGGCGCTGGCGGCTGTACGTCGGCTGCGGGCAGCGCCTTCATCTGTGCCGGCAAGGGCAAGGGCTTTGGCACCTCAACCACTTCGACGGGCACGGGCGGATCGGGCAGGCGCTGCGCCTGCACGGGTTCATCCAGCATGATGGCGGGCGGCGGCTTGCCCTGCGAGGCGCAGCCGGTGAGCCCCGCGATCAGCAGAGCCGGCAACACGTAAAGGCGCAATTGTGGATTCGTCGGGTTCATGGTTTCTTCGCTCCTTCGTTCGCATCGAGTTCGCGGCTCCACGACAGACCGTTGACGTAGATGCCCAGGGGGTTCTTGCGCAGCCGCTCCTCGGTGCGCGGCGGCTGCAGCACGATGGACAGCACCGCGGTCCATCGTTCGGTGGTGGACGGCGAGCCGTTGACGTAGCCGCGCTCGATCCAGCGCACCTGGAACGAGGAATCGCTGGCGCGCACGACGCTGGTGACTTCCACGGCCACCGAGTTCTGGCCGATCCGCGAGAACGGGTCGTTGGTGCGCGCGTAGTCGTTCAAGGTGGCAGCGCCCCGGTCGGTGGCGTAGTCGTAGGCTTCGAGCCAGTTGCGCCGTACGACGATGGGATCGATGGACAGCGAACGCACGTCGCTGATGAAGCGCGCGAGGTGGTGCGCGATCTGCGCATCGCCCGGCCGGTACGGCGTGGCGGCCTCGCCGACCGTGCGCACCTGGCCAGCCTGGTCCACCTCGATCACGTAGGGCGTGACGATGGATTGCGCCGAGCGCCACACGAGGCCGCCGGCCATGAGCAGCGCCAGCGTGAGGCTTCCGAAGGCCATCAGGCGCCAGTTCTTCGCCTGCACGCGGGCCGAGCCGATGCGCTCGTCCCACACCTGCGCGGCGGCCTGGTACGGGGTGACGGGCGCCGGCGTGTCGGAGTAGCGCACCTGAGGTCGTTTGAATCGCATGAAGGGTTCTCCTTAACTGTCATCCCGCAGGCTGGGACTGGCACCGCTGCCGCCGCTGTCTCCCGAGCGCAGCGTGTGGGCTGCGACGGTCGCGCCGTGCGCGATGCGCTGGTGGCGTTGAAGGCGCTGCGCCCAGGCGGGTGGCGCGCTGGGCGCGGCGGGCGCTTCGGTCGATGCGACCGCAGTGGCTGCCGCAGCCACCGGTGGCGCGGCCGCCTCGGCAACGAAGTTCGCCACGCGGTCGCGCACGGCCTTGGCGCCCGAGGCGACGCGATCACCGACTGCCTCGGCGCCGCTGCGCGCGACGTTGGCCAGGCCCCCGCCGGCAGCGCGCAGGCCGCTGCTCCCCGAAGCCGCTGCCCCAGCCTGGT
>JAFECZ010000495.1 GCA_018241905.1 Pseudomonadota bacterium | reverse complement strand
TGGGGTACATCTTGATCTTGATGTCCAGCACGGTGGCCAGGCCGCCCAGGCCCTGGGCACCGATGCCCAGCGCATTGACCTTCTCGAACAGCTCCAGGCGCAGCTTCTCGACGTCGGAGAGTTCCTCCTTGCGGGCGGCCTTGGCCTGCAGCTCGTGCATGTCCAGGTCGTCCATCAGGCTTTCCTTGGCCATGAGCGCGGCCTTCTCGGCGGTGCCGCCGATGCCGATGCCCAGCATGCCTGGCGGGCACCAGCCGGCGCCCATGGTGGGCACGGTCTTGAGCACCCAGTCGACCACGCTGTCGCCCGGGTTGAGCATGACCATCTTGCTCTTGTTCTCGCTGCCGCCGCCCTTGGCGGCCACCGTGACTTCGACGGTGTTGCCGGGCACGATCTCGGTAAAGATCACGGCCGGCGTGTTGTCCTTGGTGTTCTTGCGTGCGAACTGCGGGTCGGCCACCACCGAGGCGCGCAGCATGTTGTCGGGGTGGTTGTAGGCGCGGCGCACGCCTTCGTTGATGGCGTCGTCCAGGCTGCCTTCGAAGCCTTCCCAGCGCACGTCCATGCCCACCTTCAGGAACACGTTCACGATGCCGGTGTCCTGGCAGATCGGGCGGTGGCCGATCGCGCTCATCTTGCTGTTGGTGAGGATCTGCGCCATCGCGTCCTTGGCGGCAGGGCTCTGTTCACGCTCGTACGCTTTCGCCAGGTGGGCGATGTAGTCTGCGGGGTGGTAGTACGAGATGTATTGCAGCGCGGCGCTGACCGATTCGGTCAGGTCGACGGCCTTGATGGTCGTGGGCATGGATCTAAGGAGTAGTCAAAGGCTCCCGCAATTATCCTACCGGCCGCCAAAGAGTCCGGCCGGGGGCCGCACTTGCCCCCTGATCCCGTTCGGAAAGCGCGGTCTCAGCTTCCTGCGGCGGCGGCTGCCTGCGCCTGCGCAACCCAGCCGTCGAACTCCTTCTGGTGCGCCTCGATCCAGCCATCGGCATGGCGGGCGATGTCGGCCGGCTTGTCCTCGCCGGCGCGCATGCGCAGGTTCTGCGCGTTGATGTCGGCAATGGGCAGCTTCATCAGTTCGAACAGCCTGGCCGCAGCGGGGTTCTTCTGGATGAAGGACTTGTTCGCCACGATCCATTCTTCCGAGGGCAGCGAGCCGTAGTTCTTGCCGTTGGGCAGGCGCGTGTCCACCTTCTTGCCGCCGGGGGCGGACGAGAAAGGCACCTGCAGCCACACCACGTCCTTGCCCGGCACCAGCTCGGCGCTGACCCAGTAGGGCGTCCAGGTGTAGTAGAGGATGGGCTTGCCGGCCTTGTAGCGCTGGATGGTGTCGGCCATCAGCGCGGGGTAGTTGCCCTGCTTGTGGGTGACCGAGTCGCGCAGCTTGTAGGCCGTGAGGTGGTCTTCCACCATCAGCTCGCAGCCCCAGCCGGGCGTGCAGCCGGTGAGGTCGGCCTTGCCGTCGCCGTCGGTGTCGAACAGGGCGGCGATCTTCGGGTCGCGCAATTGGTCGATGTTGTTGATGCCGTATTCGCTGGCGGTCTTGCGGTCGATCAGGTAGCCCTGCACCGCGCCCTGGATGTAGGCGCCCGAATGCCACAGCTTGGCGTCGCCGCCGCTGTTGGCATAGAAGGCGTCCTGCAGGCCGGTCCAGTGGTTGGCCATGAACGTGGCGTCGCCGTTGGACACGGCCAGGTGGGCGGTGGCCGGCTCGATCTCCTGCACAGGCTCCACCTTGTAGCCCAGGCGCTCGAGGCCGCGCACCACCAGCTGGGTCTGGAAGGCTTCTTCGGCAAGCGAACTGCGCAGGGGCTTGATGGTGATGCCCCGGCCCGGCAGGGCTGCCCCCGCCGCGGATGTCGTGGATGCCGTGGGTGCGGTTTGCGCCTGCAGCGCCGGGGCCATGACCGACAGGCCGGCCGCGAGCACGGCGCCAAGAATCGCGCGGCGCGTGGTCGGGGTCGAGATGCGGCCGGGCCGCAGGTCGTGTTGATGCATGCTGTCTCTCCTCATCGGTGCTCGGGCTTCAATCGGCGGCGGTCGCCATGCGTGCGGCGCCGCGCTGCAGGGCGATGGCTTCGCCGCCAGCGGGCGCTGCATCCGCGCCGCTGCGCGGCACGACGCTGCGCGCCAGCGCAAGCAGCAGGCCCACCGGACCGGTGTGCCACCAGTGGCGCACGCCGCGGCGCGGCCGGCCCATGGCCTGCGTCAGGCGGTCCAGCGAGATGGCCAGCAGCACGATGCCCAGGCCGCCCACGGTGGCCAGGCCCATGTCGAGGCGGCCGATGCCGCGCAGCACCATCTGCCCCAGTCCGCCCACGGCGATCATCGAGGCGATCACCACCATCGAGAGCGACATCATCAGCGCCTGGTTGATGCCGGCCATGATGGACGGCATGGCCAGCGGCAGCTGCACCTTCACCAGCAGCTGCCACGGCGAGGCGCCGTAGGCGCGCGCCGCTTCCACCAGGTCGGGCCGCACCTGGCGAAGGCCCAGGCTGGTCAGGCGCACCAGCGGCGCCAGCGCGAACACCACGGTGACGATCACGCCCGGCACGTTGCCAATGCCGAACAGCATCACCACCGGCACCAGGTAGACGAAGGCGGGCGTGGTCTGCATGGCGTCCAGCAGGGGGCGCAGCAGTTTCTGCGCGCGGTCGCTGCGCGCCAGCAGCACGCCCAGCGGCAGGCCCACCAGCATGCAGAACACCAGCGAGGTCAGCACCAGCGAGAGGGTTGTCATGGCCTCGGGCCAGATCCCCAGCATGGCCACGACCACCAGTGCGAAGGTGATGCCCGTGGCCACCGCACGGCCAGCGAACTGCCAGGCCAGCAGTGCGACCAGGCCGATCACCATGGGCGCCGGCAGGCCGCCGAGCATGTGCTCGATGCTCGACAAAGCCTGGTCCACCGGCATGCGCACCGACTGGAAGAAGGGGCGGAAATGCGCCACCACCCAGTCCAGGCCGTGATTGATCCATTGCTCGACGGGCAAGGTGCCATCCCACAGCCTGTGCAGCGCGAGGCCGCCTGCATCGGGCGTGGACGAGGCGGCCTGCGCGAGTGCGTTCGATGCATCGTGCGCAACTTGCGTCGGGCCGTCGAGCCAGGCGCCGCCGAAGGATGGGTCGGCGCTGGCAGTCCACGGGTCGACGAAGGCATCGGGCGCGGGTGTGCCCGCGAGCGCGGCATCCGGCGCCGGCATGTTCAGCGCGGCGTCGGGCGCCGGGGCGATGCCTGCGGCGGCCCACGGGTCGTTGTAGTTGGTGGCTGCGGCCGCCGCGGTGCCTGCGGCGGTGGTTGCGAGTTCGCTCATGTCCTCTCCCTTCTTGTTCAATGTGCTGCGCTGGCTGCGGATGCGGGCTCGATCGGCGGCGTGTCCCTGTCCAGGAACTTCAGCAAGGTGGTCTTGCTGATCGCGCCGCAGAATCGTCCGCCGCGCAGCACAGGCAAGGGGCAGGGCGCCTGCGCCAGCTGGCCGAACAGCTCGGCCACCGGCAACTCCGCATCGATGCCCTGCACGTTGGGCAGCATCGCGTGCTGCAGGCCCAGTTGGCCGGAATGGCCGCGCAGCGCAGTGCGCAGCGAGTCGGCGGACACCGTGCCCAGGTAGCGCTTGTCGGGGCTGAGCACGTAGGCGTAGTCGCGGTCCTCGTCCTCCAGCATGCGCAGCGCCGCGCGCGAGCCGCGGTCCGAATGCTCGCTGACCACCGTGAGTGCGCGCCGCGCGATGTCCCCGGCCTTGAACACCCGCGAGGCGTCCACCCCGCGCACGAAGTCGCGCACGTAGTCGTTGGCCGGGTTGCGCAGGATGTCGTCGGGCGTGCCCACCTGCACCACGTGGCCGTCCTTCATGATGGC
>JAFECZ010000494.1 GCA_018241905.1 Pseudomonadota bacterium | reverse complement strand
AGCCACGCCTTGTTGATCTTCTTGCTTTTGGTCTTGACCTTCATCCAACACTCTCGAGAAAACGCGGGCCGCCCCAAGTTTTCTTGTTCCCTCGGGGGGCGGGCGGGGCGCAGCCCGGCCCTGGGGGTGCCCGATAATACGGGTATGCCCGCCATTCAACTTACCCCCGCCCAGCGCAAGGTACACCGTGCCGAAGCGCACCATCTGGATCCGATCGTGATGGTCGGCGGCGACGGGCTCACGCCAGCCGTCAAGAAAGAAGCCGACGCCGCCCTCAAGGCCCACGGCCTGATCAAGATCCGCGTCTTCTCGGACGACCGGCTCGCCCGCGACGCCATGCTGCAGACCCTGGCCGACGAACTCGACGCCGCCCCCATCCAGCACATCGGCAAGCTGCTGGTGCTGTGGCGCCCCAAGCCGGAAAAGGAACGCGCGGTCGACGAAGACCGCATGCCCGGCCCGCGCGACGTGAAGATCCTCAAGTACAGCAAGCGCGGCGGCCAACGCCCCGAAGTCAAGATGCTGCGCGTGCTGGGCAACCAGCGCCTGACGGCCGGCGGCACCATCAAGCGCGCGAAGCCGAAGAAGATCTCGACCAAGAAGCGCCGCCAGGCCGACTGACGACGCATGCGCCACATCATCTGCATGAAATGGGGCACGAAGTACGAGCCCTATTACGTCAACAACCTCTACGCCATGGCTCGCCGGCATCTCAGCGGCGAGTTTCGCTTCATCTGCCTCACCGACGATGCCAAGGGCATCCGAAGCGAGGTGGAGTGCTTTCCCATTCCGCCGGTGGAAATCGCCCCCGAGGCGGCCGGCGTGCGCGACCGCGCCTGGAAGAAGCTCACCACTTTCAGCCCGGTGCTCAAGGATGAATACGGCCTGCAAGGCACCGCCCTCTTCCTCGACCTGGACGTGGTGGTGGTGGGCAGCCTCGACGACTTCTTCACCCAGCCGGGCGAGTTCCTGATCATCAAGGACTACCGCCGGCCGTGGCGCGTTACCGGCAACTCGTCGGTCTACCGCTTTGAGATCGGCGCCCTGCCCGATGTGCTGCAGTATTTCCGCGACCACGAGGTGGAACTGCGCGAACGCTTCCGCAACGAGCAGACCTACCTCTCGGACTACCTGCACAACAAGGGCAAGCTCAAGTACTGGCCCAGCGACTGGTGCCCGAGCTTCAAGTACCACGGCATCCCCCTGTGGCCGACCAACTACTGGCGGCGCCCCTTCGTGCCCGAAGGTGCGCGCATCGTGATCTTCCATGGGGAGTGCAATCCGCCGGACGCCCTGGCGGGACGCCGCAACCGGCGTTTTCGCTTCATTCGCCCGGCCACCTGGGTGGCCGAGCACTGGCGCGAATAGCGATGCGCCTCAGGGCGGCGGCGGCCTGAGCACGCGCCACAGCACCGTGGCGGCGCAGGCCCATTGGGCCAGGTAGGCGCCGCTGCCCATCGCATGCCACAGCTTGAGGTTTTCTCGGGCAACGATGCGCGGCGCGATGCCGAACTCGCCCACCAGGGCCAGCAGCAGGCCCAGGATCACGAAGAGGATGGCGCGGTCCACCGCCTTGGCTGCATCGCCCATCCGCTCCGAGCGCGATACGCCCAGCAACAGCAACGCGCAGGCAATCGACACCCAGGCCTGCGCAGTGAAAAGCCGTGCCGCCATGCGCCCCGCCTCGGCCGGCGTTGGCAGGTTCTGGAACAGCATCGGCACGACGATGAAGCCGATGACCGACAGGCTCACCCACCAGAAGGCAGCAGCCAGGGCGGGAAGTCGTGCGCTCAAGAGAAAACTTCTTGTCTCTTCAGACGTAGGAGACGCCGACGATCTCGTAGCGCTTCACGCCGCCCGGCGCCTGCACTTCGGCCGTATCGCCCTCTTCCTTGCCGATGAGGGCACGGGCGATCGGGCTGCCGACGTTGATGCGGCCTTCCTTCAGGTCGGCCTCGTCTTCGCCCACGATCTGGTAGCGCACGGCCTCGCCGGAGTCTTCCTCTTCCAGCTCGACCGTGGCGCCGAACACGACCCTGCCACCGCCGTCCAGGGCGGCGGGGTCGATCACCTGCGCGTTCGACAGCTTGCCTTCGATGTCCTGGATGCGTCCTTCGATGAAGCCCTGGCGGTCCTTGGCCGCGTCGTAGTCGGCGTTCTCGCTCAGGTCACCCTGCGCACGCGCTTCGGCAATGGCGTTGATGACCCAGGGGCGATCGACGGTCTTGAGGCGATGCAGCTCTTCCTTGAGCTTTTCGGCACCGCGCTTGGTGATTGGAATGGTTGCCATGATTTCTTGTAGCGTCAAAAAGCGAAACCGCCGAACGTCGCCGTTCGGCGGTAACTTGGTTGCGAACTTGTCTCGGGGAAATTCTAGACCAGCGTGCGGCCTGCGAGGCGGCTGAGGATGGCCAGCGGGCTTGCACCCGGATTGTATTGGCTGCCAGCGGGCAGGTGCAGGGTCTGCTCCATCATGAATTGCCCCGACATGACCGCATGCGAGGTCTGGTCGGAGAAGCATACCCACACGGACCCTGCGGGAAATGGCACCGTTTCCTGGACGGAATCGCGCTGGTAATCGAGGTCGGACTTCATGCCGTCGTGCAGTTGCAGCATGAGATGGTCGTACTCGCTGCGCAAAGACTTGGTGACGTGCAGCGCCTGCAGCACCTTGGCCTGCCATGCCGAGTAGGGCTTGGCACGCGGCAGGAAGCGCTTGGCCACGTCCTCGAAGGGCTCGCCCACGCGCCACACGCGCGGTGCCCCGCTGGGATTCACGTTGGTGAACACCCGCAGGATGCGCTCGCCGTAATTGGGCCGCGAAGGAAAAGAGTCGACGTGCAGCCGGCGGTCGTCCGCACGCCACGATTGCACGCGCGTTTCCACCTGCGCCGGGCGGAAGCTGGTGGGCGCCATGCGCAGGTGCGGCCCGTAGGCCGGCAGCAGACCGTCGATGAGCGTTCGCGCCTGCTGGCGAAAACGACCGATCATGGCCGCCACGTCGTGCTGGACCTTCTCGTCGCCCACCACGCCCTTGAGCTTGCCGTTGCCGTCCAGGCTGATGTTGCGCACCTTGGGTGCCAGCAACCTGGGGTCGAGAAAGGCTCGCTCTTCAGGCTTGAACTCGAAGCCGAGCCTGGGAAAGTAGAGCACCTTGCCCGCCTCGAGCGCCTCGATCCACGACTCGTTGGGCGCGGGAACGCGCCATTCGTTCAGGTCCAGTTCGACGAGTTGCGATTCCATGGCCCTAGCCTACAGCACTCGCCCTGCTCAAGCTGCCGTGAGCTGCTCGTGCATTTCCTGCACGGAGATCACGCTCAGCTCGTTCATGTGCTTCATGCCTTCCACCGCGGCCTCGGCGCCGAAGATGGTGGTGATGGTGGTCACGCGGGCCAGCAGCGCAGACGTACGGATCTGGCGCGAGTCGGCAATGGCGTTGCGGCGCTCTTCCACCGTGTTGATGACCAAGGCAATCTCGTTGTTCTTGATCATGTCCACGATGTGCGGGCGGCCCTCGGTCACCTTGTTGACCACTTCGCACTTCACGCCGCCAGCCTGGATGGCCGCCTGCGTGCCCTTGGTGGCGATCAGCTCGAAGCCCAGCGCAGCAAGGCCGCGCGCCACTTCCAGCGCACGCGCCTTGTCGTTGTTCTTCACCGAGATGAAGACCTTGCCCGACTTGGGCAGGTGCGTGCCCGCGCCGAGCTGCGACTTCACGAAGGCTTCGCCGAAGGTCTTGCCCACGCCCATGACCTCGCCGGTGGACTTCATCTCGGGGCCGAGGATGGTGTCCACGCCGGGGAACTTGACGAAGGGGAAAACCGCTTCCTTCACGCTGAAGTACGGCGGCGTCACTTCCTTCGTG
>JAFECZ010000493.1 GCA_018241905.1 Pseudomonadota bacterium | reverse complement strand
AGCAGCTGTTCACGCCCGGCGGCTCGCCATTCAGGCTCCGCGGCCGCGCGCTCTATTTCGTGGCCACGCCCCCGGAGGGCACGTCGACGCCTGCGTTTGCGGCCGACCTGTTCACGCGCTTTCTTCCGCTCGAGCGCGCGTATTGAGCTTCACCTGGCGTCGATGCGCACCTGGCGGGCAGCCAGGTTCACGGTGAAGGCGTTGGGCTTGCCGACGTCCAGCGGCTTGAGGTCGCGCCAACGGGCGCGCTCGATGTCGCGGTAGGCGGCGAGCACGGCGATGTTCTTGGCGTCGGGGTCGAGCGTGAACTCGAGCTTCTTGCTCTCGCCGGGGTTGATCAGCACCTCTTCGCGCTTGACCATTTCCGGGCCGAGCGTGGCTTGGTCCTTGTCGTAGAGCGAGAAGAAGTCCGCGCCCTGGAAGGGGCCGGGCGCCTTCAGCACATACACGCGCACCGTGAGCGGCGAGGCGCGTCCGCGCGCGTCGGGGTTGGCATCGGGCGCGGCCACCAGGCTGAGCGAAACCGGCGTCACCACCGGTTTGGGCGGCGGCGCCGAACAGGAGGCTGCCAGCAACGCCAGCCCCAGCGCGAGCACGGCGCGGCGGGCCGGCTGGGAAGCGATGCGTACATAGGGCGAATGGCTTGTCCGGGTGTCTTGCATGCTATTGCCTTCGTTGCATTGACCGTGCTGGGGTGCATCTTTGATTATCCCTGGCGAACGCGAAGCGACAACATGCTCACACCCGAACTCGTCGATGCATTGCAGGCGCCGATCAGCGAAGCATCACCCACTGGCGACAACCTCGAATACGACAGCGCATTCACCGCGCTGGAAGCGGCTTCGCAAGGCAAGCCCGAGCAGCAGTTCGGCGACACGGTCATTCCGGCGGTCGAGCCCGAGTGGCGGCAGGTGTCGGAGCAGGCGCAGGAACTGCTGGCGCGCACCAAGGACGCCCGGCCCGCCATCCTGCTGATGCGAGCCAGCACCCGCATGCAGGGCATCGAGGGCTTCAGCCTCGGCCTGGCGCTGGTTGCCGGCCTGCTCGAGCGCTACTGGGACGATCTACATCCAAAGCTCGATGCCGAGGACGACAACGACCCGACCATGCGCCTGAATGCGCTGGCGCCGCTGGCGGACGACGGCACCGTGCTGCGCGAGCTGTACGAAGCGCGGGTGGGCGTGGCCCGGGGCATCGGCCCCATCCGCGTACGCGACATTGCCGTGGCGCACGGCACGCTCAACGCCGTGGGCAGCGACGAGAACTTCTCGCTCTCGCAGATCGATGGCGCGCTCGAATCCATCCATGCCGAATCGCCCGAGGCGATCCAGATCCTGCTCGGCCTCGCCCCGCAGGTGGCGGCGCTGCAGGCCCTGCTGTCGGACCGCACCGGCCGCAGCGATGCGGTCGACCTGGCGCCGCTGCGCGGCATCTGCTCGATGCTGGTCAAGGCCTGCAGCCATCTCGGCGGCGACGCCGCGCAGGAAGGCGACGCGCAGGGCGACGAATCCGCCGGCTCCGAAGGCGGCGCCGCGGCCGCACCGGCCGCAGCACGCGGGGAAATCCGCAGCCGGCAAGACGCGCTGCAGACGCTCGACCGCGTGATCCGCTACCTGGAGCAGGCCGAGCCCGGCAACCCGGCGCCGCTGCTCATCAACCGCGCCAAGAAGCTCATCGGCGTGAGCTTCCTGGAAATCATGGCCGACCTGGCGCCCAACGCGCTGGACACCATCGAGATGGTCACGGGCAAGCAGCCCGAACCCGAGTAAGCACCGCCACCCCCATTCACCCGCAAGGAGAAGTCCATGGCCCAAAGCAGTCAGAAGTTCATCGCCCGCAACCGGGCCCCCCGGGTACAGATCGAGTACGACGTGGAGCTCTACGGGGCCGAGAAGAAGGTGCAGCTGCCCTTCGTGATGGGCGTGCTGGCCGACCTGTCGGGCAAGCCGGCCGACCCCGACAAGGTGCAGCCGGTGGCCGACCGCAAGTTCCTGGAAATCGACGTGGACAACTTCGACTCGCGCATGAAGGCCATGAAGCCGCACGCCGCCTTCGAGGTGCCCAACACGCTCACCGGCGAAGGCAACCTGAAGGTGGACCTGACCTTCGAGAACATGGACGACTTCTCTCCAGCCGCCGTGGCGCGCAAGGTCGAGGCGCTGAACAAGCTGCTGGAAGCGCGCACCCAGCTGTCCAACCTGGTGACCTACATGGACGGCAAGGGCGGCGCCGAAGAACTGCTGGCCAAGGTGCTGGACAACCCCGAACTGCTCAACACGCTGGCTGCCAGCGCCAAGCCCGCCGACGCGGCCTGATGGCCCAGCCCTGAACCGCCCAACGACCGCATTCGAGAGGAGAACACACCATGGCCGATGCCGCCACCAGTCAAGAAAGCGCACTGAAAGACGTTGCGTACGAAGGCAGCGACTTCTCGTCGCTATTGCAGAAGGAATTCAAGCCCCGCAGCGACGAGGCACGCAGCGCCGTCGAGGCCGCCGTGCTCACGCTGGCCCAGCAGGCGCTGGCCAACACCAAGGTCATCGGCAAGGATGTGACCAAGTCGATCCAGGCCATGATCGCCGCCATCGACGCCAAGCTCACCGAGCAGATCAACCTCATCATCCACCAGGAAGACTTCCAGAAGCTCGAGAGCGCCTGGCGCGGCCTGCACTACATGGTGAACAACACCGAGACGGACGAGAACCTGAAGATCCGGGTGATGGACATCAGCAAGAAGGACCTGCACAAGACGCTGCGCAAGTTCAAGGGCACTGCCTGGGACCAGAGCCCGCTGTTCAAGAAGATCTACGAGCAGGAATACGGCCAGTTCGGCGGCGAGCCCTTCGGCGCCATCGTGGGCGACTACCACTTCGACCAGAGCCCGCCCGACGTGGAGTTGCTGGGCGAGATGGCCAAGATCGCTGCATCCGCGCACGCGCCCTTCATCACCGGCGCCAGCCCCAACCTGATGCAGATGGAAAGCTGGCAGGAGCTGGCCAACCCGCGCGACCTGACCAAGATCTTCTCCACGCCCGAGTACGCCGCATGGCGCAGCCTGCGCGAGTCGGACGATTCGAAGTACATCGGGCTGTGCATGCCGCGCTTCCTGGCGCGCACGCCCTACGGCGCCAAGACCAACCCGATCGACGATTTCGATTTCGAGGAAGACACGGCCAGTGCCGACCATGGCCGCTATTCGTGGGCCAATGCCGCATACGCCATGGCCACCAACATCAACCGTTCGTACAAGATGTACGGCTGGGGCTCGCGCATTCGCGGCATCGAGTCGGGCGGCGCGGTGGAAAACCTGCCGCTGCACACCTTCCCGAGCGACGACGGCGGCGTGGACCAGAAGTGCCCCACCGAAATCGCCATCAGCGACCGGCGCGAGGCGGAGCTGTCGAAGGCGGGCCTGCTCTCGCTCATTCACCGCAAGAACTCGGACTTTGCCGCTTTCATCGGTGCGCAGTCGCTGAACAAGCCGGCCGAGTACGACGACCCCGACGCCACCGCCAACGCCAACCTGGCGGCGCGCCTGCCCTACCTGTTTGCCTGCAACCGCTTTGCGCACTACCTCAAGTGCATCGTGCGCGACAAGATCGGCAGCTTCAAGGAACGCGCCGAGATGGAGCGCTGGCTCAACAAGTGGATCATGAACTACGTGGACGGAGACCCCGCCAATTCATCCGAAGAGACCAAGGCGCGCCGGCCGCTGGCCGCCGCCGAGGTGGTGGTGGAAGAGGTCGAGGGCAACCCCGGCTACTACACCTCCAAGTTCTTCCTGCGCCCGCACTACCAGCTCGAAGGGCTGACCGTGTCGCTGCGGCTGGTGTCCAAGCTGCCCTCCGCAAAGGGCGCTGGCTGAAGAC
>JAFECZ010000492.1 GCA_018241905.1 Pseudomonadota bacterium | reverse complement strand
CCGATGCCCACGTCGTGCAGGTATTTGAGCCGCGTGGTGATTTCTTCGAAGAGGAGCTTCAACGCCTGGCGCTCACCCTCACCCCGGCCCTCGCCCGCAAGCGGGAGAGGAAGTGAGTTGCCCCCGCTCCCGCTTGCGGGCGAGGCCTGGCGCGAGGGAGAAAGACGCTCGAAGAACGCGCGCAGCCGCTCAATCGACAGCAGCATCAGGTCGTGCAAGTTCAACCCCGGCAACGCTTCAAGCTCCTTGCGCGACCACTTCACCCCCACCGGCATGAACCGCTTTTCAGGCGCCAGCACGGCATCGGCATCTTCCTTGCCGCCGATGCGCCACAAGAGGCTTTCCAGCTTGAGCCGCGCGCCGCCGCACACCGGGCAGGGCGTGTAGCTGCGGTACTTGGACAAGAGCACGCGGATGTGCATCTTGTAGGCCTTGCTTTCCAGGTAGGCAAAGAAGCGGCGCACGCCGTACCACTGCTGGTTCCACTTGCCCTTCCAGTGGGGCGAGCCTTCGATCACCCACTCCTTCTGCTCGGGCGTGAGCTTGACCCAGGGCGTGTCGCGCGGAATTCCGGCCGCCTCGGCGTGGCGCATGAGGTCGTCCTGGCATTCCTTCCAGGCTGGCGTCTGGATCGGCTTGATGGCGCCGGCGCGCAGCGTGAGCTTGTCATTGGGAATGACCAGCCCCATGTCCACGCCGATGACGCGTCCGAAGCCCCGGCAGGTGTCGCAGGCGCCCACCGCCGAGTTGAAGGAGAACATCGAGGGCAGCGGGTCGGCGTAGCGGATGTCGCTCTCGGGGCAGTGCAGGCCGGTGGAGAACTTCCAGATTTCCGGCTCCACGCCCTCTTCTGCCGCCAGCGCATAGACAGTGAGCTTGCCCGAGCCGCGCTTGAGCGCCACCTCGATGGCCTCGATGACGCGCGCACGCTCGGCGCCCGAGAGTCGAAAGCGATCCGCCACCACATCCAGCAACTTGCGCGGCCCGGTGGGCGTCGCCACTTCGCGCTCCGCCTGCACGCGCGTGAAGCCGCTGGCCGACAGCCACTGCTCCACTTCTTGCGCACTGGTGCCGCCGGGCAACTCGACCGGAAAGGTCAGCACCACGCGCGGATCGCCATTGGCCGCGGCGCGTGCCGACAACTCGGCATAGATGGAGTCCGGCGAATCGTGCCGCACCGGCAGCGCCGTCTCGCGGTCGAACAACTGGCCGGCACGCGCGAACAGCAGCTTGAGGTGGTCGTTCAGCTCCGTCATCGTGCCCACCGTGGAGCGCGAGGAGCGCACCGGGTTGGTCTGGTCGATGGCGATGGCCGGCGGCACGCCCTCTACCCGGTCCACCGCCGGCTTGTCCATGCGGTCCAGGAACTGGCGCGCATAGGCCGAGAAGGTCTCGACATAGCGCCGCTGCCCTTCGGCAAAGAGCGTGTCGAAGACCAGGCTGGACTTGCCCGAGCCGCTGGGCCCGGTGACCACCGTCAGCTCGCCGGTGCGGATGTCGAGGTCGAGGTTGCGAAGGTTGTGCTGGCGTGCGCCGCGAATCCGGATGGAGCCCTGTGTCATGCGTGCCTTGATGGGTGGGGCAAACATTCTATGGAGGGCCGGCTGACAGCCTGCTGCCATGCCGCGATGCTCGGTTGCCGCGGCGGGGATTGCGGCGGGCGGCACGCCGGGTGTGCGCCAGACGCGCTAGGCCTGCCGCCGCAAAACGCACACCTTCTCATGACATCGCCCCAGAAAGAATGCGCCCAAAGCCGCGCTCAACGGGTTTTCCCCGATCGGAGATCCGCTCGCTTCACGCGCCAATATCGCCTCCTGAATCATTTGCTTACAAGAGAGCACCGAGAGCCATCATGCGCACCCAACGATTCGCGGGCCTTCGCGCCGCCGCCCTCACCCTGGCATGCCTGGGCGCATGCGGCATGGCACAGGCCCAGCTGGTGATCGGCCAGACCGCGGGCATCAGCGGCTCGGTGGCCGCCAGCGTGAACGAGACCATTGCCGGCGCGCAGTTGGTGATCGACGCCGTCAACGCCCAGGGCGGCGTGCATGGCGAGCGCATCGAGATCACCCGCATGGACGATGCCTTCGACGTGAAGCGCGCCAGCGCCAATGCCAAGGTGCTGATCGAGCAGCGCCAGGTGCTGGCCATGTTCATGACGCGCGGCACGCCGCACACCCAGGCCATCATCCCGCTGCTGGACGCGCATGGCGTGGCGCTGGTGGCGCCTTCCACCGGCGCCATGGTGCTGCACCAGCCCGTGCAGAAGCACGTGTTCAACGTGCGCTCCACCTACCAGCGCGAGGCCGAGAAGGCGGTGGCGCACCTGAGCACGGTGGGCATGAACCGCATCTCGGTGGTGCACGTGACCGACTCCTTCGGCGCCGATGCGCTGGAAGGCGCGAAGAAGGGCTTTGCCAAGGCCGGCTTCGAGCCCGCGGCGGTGGTGCCGGCCGACCGCGACAAGCCCGACTACGCCGCCATCGTGCCCAAGCTGATGGCCGCCAATTCGCAGGCCGTGCTGTGGATCGGCTCGGGCACCGCGGTGGTCGAGGGCGTGAAGGCGCTGCGCGCGGCCGGCTCGGCGGCGCAGGTGGTCACGCTGTCGAACAACGCGTCCAGCGGCTTCATCCAGCAGCTGGGCGACGCCAGCAAGGGCGTGATCGTGACGCAGGTGTTCCCGAGCGAGCGCTCGGTGGCCAACGCCATGGTGAAGGAGGCCCTCGGCATGGCCCGCGCCAAGGGCATGAACGAACTCTCGCCCGCGTCGCTGGAAGGCTTTGCCTCGGCCAAGGTGCTGGTCGAGGGCCTGCGCCGCGCCGGCCCCAAGCCCACGCGCGCCAAGGTGGTGACCGCGCTGGAGAGCATTCGCGGCTTCGACGTCGGCGGCGGGCTGGATGTGAGCTATTCGCCCACCGACCACAGCGGCATCGACTTCGCCGACCTGTCGATCATCTCGGACGGGCGCTTCAAGCGCTGAGGCGGCGGGCGCCCCTGGCCGGCCTTACTTCGCCGGGGCCGGCTCCGGCGCGTGCGTGGTGGTGTCGCCGCCGTGCTTCTCGCCCGACATGTCGACCTTGTCGCCGGCCTGCATGATCACGAACAGTGCAATGGCGGCAAAGGCAACGAAGCCGACAACGATCTTCCACATGATGCTGATCCTCCTGAATGGGTGAATGAATGAGGGGGCAAGCGGGATAACGGCGCCCAGGAAAAAGGCCTCAGCGCGGCGTGGCGCATGAAGCCTTTTTGCTGAACGCCCGGCAGCGCTGTGGCCGCCGGGCAGAGATCACGTGATGGCGATCTCAGTCGTTGGCGTAGATGTTCACGTCCTTGGTCTCGCGGATGAACAGCGTGCCCACCACCAGGGTGACGGCCGCGATGATGATCGGATACCACAGGCCGTTGTACATGTTGCCGGTGCTGGCCACGATGGCGAAGGCCGTGGTGGGCAGCAGGCCGCCGAACCAGCCGTTGCCGATGTGGTAGGGCAGGCTCATGGAGGTGTAGCGGATGCGGGTCGGGAACAGTTCCACCAGCATGGCGGCGATCGGGCCGTACACCATGGTCACCAGGATCACCAGGTAGGTCAGGATCACCAGCACCATGAACTTGTTCATCTTGGCCGGGTCGGCCTTGCTGGGATAGCCGGCTGCCTTCAGGTCGTCGGACACGCTCTTCTTGAAGGCCGCGATGTCCTTGGTCGATTGCTCGTCGAACTTGGACTTGACCACGGTGCCGTTGGGCGCCTCGATGGCCTTGTCGCCGATCTTCACCACGGCTGCGGAGCCCGGTGCGCCGGCGATGTTGTCGTAGCTCACCGAGTTCTGCACCAGGAAGCGCTTGGCGATGTCGCACGAGCTCTTGAAGTCGATCT